>DATEOJ010000204.1:0-4671 GCA_035274235.1 Pyrinomonadaceae bacterium | reverse complement strand
CATCCGCCGAGATCTCTTCTTCCTCGGTCCCGGTCGAATCAAGTGCGCTTGCTTGATTCAGCTTCACATACTCAAAATCCGCAGGCTTGCCGACCACCATAAACGCCTCGCCGTCGGAACCAAGTACGTACGCTTGATCGTAGTCGAGACCGCCACGCCAACTGAACGGGAACGTGTAGATCTGGTCACCATCGAGATGATCTTTCAAATAGCTGAGGTCGCCATCATCCGGAGCGGGTTGGATCAAATAGAGCGACTTGAACATCTGGCTCATGTAGTCCTCGAGGTTCGCGCTTTTTAATACGTTGGGTTCATTAAACGATGACGGCACCGGTTCGATCTCGTCCGCATCCTCATCGACCGCCTTCAGCGAGGTTCGATCGACCGATGTTCCTTTCTCATTCACTGTTGTCAACGCTGTCCCGCCTTTGTCGATCAATGTTTTTCCATCGGCGGCAAGAACGCGTAGAGATGCTTCGCGACCTTTCTCATCGAACGCTTCGATCTCGACCGAGCCGTAGAGCTTGTCGCGATCGATTTTCACGAGCGTGACGGGGAATTCGCGTCCGTCTAATGAAAGTATGAGTTGACGTGGCATAGATCAGGGACGGGCTAACAGCCCGTCCTACGAGTTCTTCACGGAGATTATTTCCGCCGCAATACTGACGGCGATCTCGTCCGGCGTGTGACTATTGATCGGCAGACCGATAGGCGTGCGAATTCGGTCGAGCTTCTTCGCAGGAAATCCCTCCTTGAGTAATTTTCGTAGCATTACCGACATCTTAGCACTACTGCCGAGGACGCCGAAATATTTGAATTCTTTGTCGAGAAGTGCGCGGATAACGCGTTCGTCCGATGCGTAACCCAGTGTCATCACGACTACATAAGAGTTTGCTCCGGCGGGAACTTCATCGGCGATCGTCTCATAGCTGTCGACGATCTCGATGCGATGCGCGAAACGGTTCTTGTCGATGGTGTTGAGATCCGGACGGTCGTCGAAGAGCGAGATGTGAAAATCCATCTTCGACATCAACTCAGACAGCGCGAGAGCACAATGACCGCCGCCGATGATGTATAGATCGTTCTTGAATCCGAGTCGTTCGGTGAAGCGGAAATCACTGTCGGAAAGTTTGTCGAACGTGAAATCGTTTTGGCTCCCGCCTTCATGCGCCTCGATCTTAAATTCGAGAGCCGTGACAGTCAGACGATCCGGCCTTCGCGCAACAAGCGAGTCAATGATCGAATCAACAGTGCGTGCGTCCGACGATGTTAGCAGTTTGAAGATCACGGTCTGCTTACCCGAGCAGATCATCCCACTCGCATGCGGGGAATTCTCCCGATGAACTTGCTCGCTCAATGCGGAACGCGGAGCGCGGAATGCGGAATTTGATTCGGTTGGGTCCGAGAGTATTTGTCGACTCAGATCAACCAACCTTACCTCCATGACACCGCCGCCGATGCTCCCGACCAATTCTCCATCCGCACCCACTGCCATCTTGTAGCCTTGCCGACCCGGGCTGCTTCCCGAACTCTCCGCAACGACAAGCAGCATCACCGACTCGTCTCGATAGAGACGTTCGGCGACAAACTGCCACAGCTCGAGTTCTTTGTGCACTTGCGGGATTTTACCGCAGGAGAGGGGAGAAAGTTAGCTGTTAGCTATTGGCTGGTAGCTTTTGGCCAGAAGCTAATAGCCAACAGCCAAAGGCTAAAAGCTATCATTCACCTTTACGCCGCCTTCCGAGAACTTTAATAGGATCCCTCGTGGTTTATCTTGTCGACTACTTTCCCGTTCGAATCGATGTAGATGATCCAGCGCTCAAAAAGGACGTAGTAATAAAGGGCCGTGCATGGGTGTCGGGTATCAGCATCTCGACATGCCTCCGTCTCGCGCGGCGATCCCATTAATTCGGACACTCGTGAACGAGAGTCTCCGATCTCGAGAGCATCGTACCCAGCCTGCAAGTTGTGTCTCCTTAATTCACACGAACCCATCCAGATTGACGCGATAGCGACAAAGAAAAGGGCCGCGATCGTTAGCGAGATTCGGGCTCGTCTATTCATCCGCGTACAGGTTGATCAGAACCTTCTCAGGCGTGAACGGTGCGTCGAACGCCGGTGAAGAATTGGCGAATGCCTTGATAGCATTCCTGATCGCGAAGTAAGAACCGATGCCGTACATGAGCGGGGGTTCGCCGACGGCTTTGGAATTGAAGACGGCGAGATTCTCGCGGTCGGTTTCGAGTGGAAGGATCGCGATCTCTTTCGGGACGGAGTAGATGTCGGGGACTTTGTAAGTCGATAATGCGTTCGACCGCAGCTTACCGTCGGCATCGTAGACGACTTCCTCGATCGTCATCCAACCGATCCCCTGAACGATGCCGCCCTCGATCTGACCGTGGTCGACCGATGTGTTCATCGACGAGCCGAAGTCATGACAGCATTTCACGTAGTCAACCTCGTACCGACCGCGGAGGCAGTCGACGGTTACTCCGACGATAGCGGTACCGTAAACGTGATATGCGAAAGGATGACCCTTGGCGGTCGACCAGTCGAAATTGATCCCGGGTGTTGCGTAATGCGAGTGCTCGCTCAGGTTGACGCGTTGGAGATGAGCGTCCATAACGAGGGTATTCCAATCGAGGGACGTGCGTTCACCGTTGCGGCAGACGAATCCATCATCGAGTGAAAGATCCTCAGTGCTTTCTGCTTCGACGAGCGGCTTAGCGATTTCAAACAAACGTTCGCGGATCGCATCGCATGCCATCTGCGTCGCTTTGCCGTTGAGATCGGCAGCGGCAGACGCGGCGGTCGGCGATGTGTTTGCGATACGAAGTGTGTTGGTGGTATGAAGTCGGACCGACTCGATCGGCAGACCGAACATCGTCGCCGCGACCTGCGCTATCTTGGTGTTCACCCCCTGACCCATCTCCACCGCACCGGTCGACACGGCGACGCTTCCGTCGGTGTAGACGTGCACGAGCGAACGCGCCTGATTCATCGGCGTCTTTGTAAACGAGATCCCGAAACAGACCGGCATCATCGCCACGCCCTTCTTGAAATACTTTGATCCGATGTTGAACTCGTCCGCCTTCTGTTGCAGACGCGCGAAGTCGTACATCGCGTCGCCTTGCGTCCATGTCGTAATGGCATCGCTCTCCGCGATCTGGCCGTAAGGGAACTCGTCGCCGTTGTCGATGAGATTTGCTTTTTGAATATCCGATGCACGCACGCCGAGTTCGTCAGCGGCATGAGCGATGGCGCACTCGATCGCGAACATCCCCTGCGGTCCGCCAAAGCCGCGGAACGCAGTATTGGGCGGGAGATTTGTCCGGCACGAGTATGCGGTCGCGGTGACGTTTGGAATGAAGTAAGAGTTCGTGCAATGAAAGAGCGTGCGTTCGAGCACGGGCGGCGAAAGATCGGCAGCGGCACCGGCGTTCTGATAGAACGTCGCTTCGTAGGCAAAGATCTTGAGATCCTCGCCGATGCCGATCTTGTAATCGGCGGAATAGGGATGACGTTTGCCGGTCATCCGCATGTCTTCCATGCGATGAAGAGCGTATTTCACCGGACGCTTAGTTAATTGTGCCCCGACCGCGCAGATGGCGGCCCATGCGTTCGCCTGATCTTCTTTACCGCCAAAGCCGCCGCCAAGTCGTTGGACGTCGACCTCGACTTGATGCATCGCCAGACCTGTTACACGACATACCGCGCGTTGAACCGCGGTCGGTCCCTGCGTCGATGAATAGATCCTGAGCCCGCCGTTCTCGGTCGGGATAGCATAGGCACCCTGCGTCTCGATGTAGAGATGTTCCTGACCGTTGACGTCGGCCCGGCCTTCGAAGACATGATCGCAGCGGACAAACGCGGCGTCCGAGTCGCCCATCTTGAACTTCTTCGGTGGGACGATAAACGAATTATTTGCAGCGGCGACGCGAGGATCCGTTACCGGTTCGAGGGCTTCGATATCAGCGATGATCTTCTTCGCGGCCTTTCGTGCGTTCACTTCCGAATCGGCGAGCACGATCGCGATCGGCATCCCCTGGAAGTGAACTTCCGTATCCGCGAGGAGCGGTTCGTCGGGAATGATCCCGCCGATCTGGTTCTCGCCGACGATATCTTTGGCGGTGATTACTCGGAAAACCCCGTCACTCTCTTCCGCTTCGCTTGTATTGACCGACTTCAGTTTTCCGTGTGCGACAGGCGAGTCGAATACGCAGGAGAAGAGAGTCCCGTGAACGACCGGTATGTCGTCGAGATAAACCGACTCGCCGCGGACATGAGATTGTGAGTCGATGTTCTTCATAGGACGTCAAACTTAGTTTGACGCAGGTCGCGTTAACAAAACCAAAGCCGTCTGCTCGGGGCAGGTCGACAAACTGAAGTTTGTCGTCCGTCTAATCGCCACAGAGCACGCAGATCAGATCTCCGAGTGGTCTAAGGCTAATCCGTACCATACAACTCAACAAAATGCGCGCGGAATAACTGCCTCAACAAAAGCCGCTTGTATTCCGCCGAACCACGTACATCCGATATTGGTGAGATCTCCGCCTGCATGATCGTATTCGCGTCCTCGATCGTCTGAGCGTTGATCGGCATGCCGCGGAGGAAGGTAGACGTCTCGCTGAGGTATAGCGGAATCGGTGCGACTCCGCCGGCGGAAACGTG
>DATEOJ010000203.1:0-7082 GCA_035274235.1 Pyrinomonadaceae bacterium | reverse complement strand
ATCCGGCCAGACACCAAACTTTGGAAAGTCATTCAACTTCACGTTCGGCATCACGAACTCATACGCGTAGTAGCCGCCGAGCGGGTCGCCGGTTTTCGAAATCGCGACCATCTGACGAAACGGCGGAAACGCGGTGCAAGTTTGCGTCACGAGCCAGCGGTCGGCGAGTTGATCGTACTGAACGAGACCGACGGCATCGTTTCGCGTCGAACAAACGGTACCGAGCGATTCGAACAGGCTACTGATCTTGAACGGCGGACCCATCGCTTGTCCCGTCTTGTCGTAGACGCGCAGAAGTGAGTTGACGAATTGGACGTAGTGGTTCGGCCCAACGTCACCGTTCATGTCCGCCGGCATGATAAGGAGTTGATAGATCGCGCCGTTGTCGAGGTTCTCGATACCGGGAAAGTTCGTGATCGGTAAGGGCATCGACGTGCCGCCGAATGTCGCCACCGCGGCATCGGCGTCGTGAGTGACTGCGGCACCGGTCGGTACTTGCGAAAGTGGTCCGCCCAACTCGCGGACGGTCGGCTGTCCGTTTTGCTTTTCGGAATTTCGAATGTCGCGAAGCTCACTCGATTCACCGAACGCCACCGCGCGGGAAAACTTCGGCTCGCCGATCTGAAACTGTTGTTGTTCCGATCTGGTTGTTTCGGGAAATCGTGCGAGAAGAAACGCGACGGCGACAGTGAGGATAGAGACGAGCAGCAGAAACTTCTTCATTGCCTTGTGAATCGAGCTTTCGAGTTGGCTAATGATAATCGCGAACCGGAAAGAGGACAAACGGTTTGTTGGGGCACTCGCCAGGTTCCGTGACTTCCGCGATCTTCGTGTGTTCGGTGGTTACCTCAATCCAACCACGGAATACACCGAACACACGGATGTGCGCCACATACGAAGCGAGCCTTTAGACGGGATTAAGTATCACGACCTGTGCACGACGTTTCGCTTCATCCAGAAATGCCTCGATCTGTTCGGCGACGCGCTGTTCGGTGAGAGCTTCGACGATCTGTGCCCGCCGACTCTGCAATGATGGGATGATCACCCCCGGGTTACGACGGCGGAAATCCGGAATGAACACATCTCGGTAATACTCCTCCTCATCGGCGATAGTGATCACGATAAACGAGCGAAACCGGAAGGCGAGATACTTGTCGATCGCGATTCGCTCCGAGATGATCGCTTCGAAACTCGGATCGCTCACCGACTTGAATCCAACCGCTTTGAGCCGTCGCTCAAAATCCACCGTCGAGGGAAAATGGCCGAGAATTTCGTTGATCTTTGCGGCGATCTCTTCTTTTGTCGGTGCCTCGCGAGGGAGGCGTTCGGCCTCGAGAGCGAACAAACGCTGGTCGACAAGGAGTCGGAGTGCTCGGTTGAGGTCTTCGGAAGAGGGCGGGCTGATCGAGACGTTCGGCTGGAGAGCGAGCTGCCACCGGAGGTCCGAATAGGTAATTAGCTCGGTTCGAACGCCATCGGTCACGGTCGCCACGGTCTTGTCGACCACTGTCCGCTGGCCGTGCGCCAGCAGGGCCAGTAGAGCGACCATGAGGGCCGTCGACGCCAGCCTAGTGAAAGTTCTTGTCACCCCTTGAAATATCACAATTAAAAAGATTTTTGCTCGATTACCGCCTTCCGTCAACCTCTTTCTCCGGGCGCCAAATCGATTGACAAAAGTGTTAAAACAGTTTTTAATCATTGGGGAGGTTTCCCGACCTCTCTGTAGTCTCATAAATCCCCGCTTCGAACGCTTTCCGGCTTCTACGCCCCTAACCACATGCCACTTCCTTCCGCGGTCAGAAAACCAGCCAGACTGCCTTTGCCAGTCAGTGACCCGGCTGATGCATCCGCCGAACTGAGGTTCATTTCGGATCTCGGGCGGAGCTTGCTGTTTTCGGTCCATCCAAAAAAAGTGGCGAGCCGTGTATCGACCGCGCTCCTGCAGGCAATGAATGCGGAGGTGTGTGCGCTCGTTGCGGAGCTTGAGAACATTGGCGTCGTGAGTTGCGCATTCGACCGCAAGGGCGAGCTCGACGCAAACTTCTTCGACCGTCCGCGTTTCGAAAAATGGCTCGAGCTGTTACCGCCTCAGGTCGGTCACAGTCAGGACGACGCGAGCGAGTTCTTGCTCGCCGAGTCTTCGCACACGCTAGAGTACGTTTCGCCGGTTCACATCAGCGGACAGATCCGCGGCGCTCTCGTCGTTGGTTTCGCAAGCAAGAGTGACCTCACAGATTCGAAGATCAAAGTGATCGAGGCTGCGACGCAGATGGCGGCGATGAGTATTAACTTGTCGGCCCACTACGAAGCCGCGATCAACAACTCCATCACTCGCGCACGCGAAGAACATCGACGCTTTACCGAAGCCATTCTCGACGCCTTGCCTGTTTCGCTTTACGTCGTCGATCGCGATTACCGGATCGTTACGTGGAACCGTCATCGCGAGATCGGTGCTCAAGGCATTCCTCGCGACCATGCGATCGGACGAAACGTCTTCAACGTTCTTTCTCGGTATCCCGAAGGACAAGTTCGCGCCGAATTTGAGCGAGCATTCGAGACCGGACGCATCGAACGCATCGAACAGCAGACCGTCGATCAGGAGGGAACAAAGCATTGGATGGTCAGCAAGATCCCGATGCGCGATCCCGAGACCGATGACGTTACTCACGTTATCACGGTCGGTGAAGACATCACGGTCCGCGTCGAAGCAATGCACGCAGTCGGACGAGCTGACAAGCTCGCCGCGGTCGGTCGTCTTGCGGCCGGTGTCGTTCACGAGATCAACAATCCGCTCGCGACGATCTCAGCGTGTGCGGAAGCGCTCGAACAACGCGTGGAGGAAGGCGTGTTCGAACCATCCGATGCGGTCGAAGACCTCAACGAGTATCTCGGTCTGATCAAGAGCGAAGCGTTCCGCTGTAAATCGATCACGACCGGGCTCCTCGACTTTAGCCGGTTGCGGACCGGCGAACGTCACCCTCTCGACGTCGGCGAAATTCTTCACTCTTCGTCGAATCTAGTCTCGCACCAGAAACGAGGTGCAGACGTAAAGTTTGTTGTCGAAATTGCGGATGATCTGCCGGTGATCAACGCAGATGGAGGACAGCTGCAGCAAGCCGTGATCGCGCTCGCAACGAACGCGATCGACGCGATGCCCGATGGCGGGACCCTAACGTTCCGCGCCTTCGCCGAGCATCGCCGCATCTCCATTGAGGTCGAGGATTCGGGAGTCGGTATCCCGCCGGAAGACCTGTCGAAAGTGTTTGAGCCTTTTTTCACTACAAAGGAAGTGGGTAAGGGAACCGGGCTCGGACTCGCCGTTTGCTACGGCATCATCACAGACCACGGTGGGCGGCTCAGCGTTCGCTCCGCCGTCGGCAAAGGTACGACCTTCACGATTACTCTGCCGATCACCCGGTAAGACGAAACAGTTACTATGGCAAAACTACTTGTGGTTGACGACGAGAAAAATCTCCGACTCGTCGTTCAAAAAGAAATGGCCCGACAAGGGCATGATGTTGAGACCGCTTCGGACGGCGAGGCGGCTTGGGAGATCCTTGAGTCGCGCGACTTTGATGTCTTGTTGTGCGATATCAATATGCCGCGTCTGGACGGAATGGGATTACTCCGACGCGTATGTGAAAAAAGTCAGAACCCGCCCGAGGTGATCATGCTTACGGGACAGGGCACGGTCGAGACCGCGATCGAGGCGATGAAGCTCGGGGCGTACGACTACCTGACGAAGCCTTATCGAATTGCCGAACTCTCCGCTCTTGTTGACCAGGCGGCGGAGAAACATCAACTCAAGATAGACAACACTCGTCTTCGAGCGCAGATCGCGCGGACGACAGTAAACCTACCCGACATCGTTGCTGAGTCGCCGCAGATGAAAGAGGTGTTGCGACTGGTTCGACGCGTTGCTCCGTCCGACACATCCGTCCTGATCACGGGCGAATCGGGAACCGGAAAGGAACTGATCGCACAAGCGATCCATCGTCTCAGCCCGCGAAACGACAAAGCGTTTATCGATCTAAACTGCGCGGCGTTGCAGGACACACTTCTCGAGTCGGAGTTGTTTGGTCACGAAGCCGGTGCGTTCTCCGGTGCGAGATCCCGAAAGTTAGGTTTGTTCGAGCTGGCCGACGGAGGAACGCTGTTCCTCGACGAGGTCATGGAAATGCCGCCGCAGCTGCAGTCGAAGTTGTTGCGTGCACTCGAGACGCGTTCGTTCTTTCGGGTGGGCGGTGTGAAGAAGGTCGAGGTCGACGTGCGACTTGTCGCCGCGACGAATCGCGATCCGAAACAGGCCGTCGCGGAGGGCGTCTTCCGTTCCGACCTGATGTATCGAATCAACAGCTTTGAAGTGAACATTCCGCCGCTGCGTGAGCGACGCGAAGACGTAATTCCGCTGGCTCGTCACATCATGCATAAGATCGGCGGATCGAATCCCCCCGACCTGACGCAACCGGTGCTCGAGGCGCTGGCAGGATATTCGTGGACCGGTAACGTTCGCCAACTCCGCAACTGCCTCGAACGCGCCGCTTTGCTCGCAGACAACGGTCGGGTGACCGTCAAGGAACTTCCGCCGGAGATCGTCTACCGCACCGAGAAGGCAAACGTCTCGGTCAGCTACAACGCTCCCGGATCGAGCGGTGTCGGCGGAACATTTCACAATGTCACCCCGACGAGTCTTCGTGACGTCGAGCGTCAACAGATCCTGAATGCGCTTGAGAAGACCGGCTGGCATCGCGGTAAGACCGCGGAGCTTCTTGGTATCTCGCCTTCGACGCTCTATCGCCGTCTTCGCGAATACGATCTCGAGGCACGCTAACCATTATGAAAAACTCCCGGCTCCTTCTGCACACGGTTCTCGTTGTGTTTCTGGTTACGATCACCGCCACGATCGCCGCCGGTCAGTTGCGAACAAGCGGCAACGTGGTTGAGGTGCTCGACGGCAAAACGGTCGTTATTCAGGTCGCTACCGGCAAGGTAACGGTTGAGCTTCAGTACATCGACGTACCTGAGCCCGCACAGGCTTTGCACGGCGTCGTAAAAGAGCACGTTCGGAAAATGCTTTTGGGTAAGCCGGTCGATCTCGAGACAAATGGTTTCGCCGGCACCAAGGCTACCGGAAGGATCACAGCGAACGGGGTGGACATCAGCCAACAACTTTTACGCGACGGTGCGGCGTGGCATGCGCCGGTAGAAAAGTCCGGGCAGAAAAGAGATGAGTTCACTTCGTATGCGCAGTCGGAGGCGCTCGCGAAACAGGAGAAGCGCGGCATCTGGGCGATACCGGGTCTCAAGCCTGCATGGAAGGTCCGAGAAGAAGACGAGCAAGCGCGGAAGGAAGCGGAGGACGCGGAGCGTCGGAAGAAAGGAATCGTTGTCGGCGTAAGTGAGTTCCAAACGTCGACGAGACCGATCGCCGCGAGCAAACCGCCCGAGACCACAGTTTCGGAAAGAACGCAGATGGATGCGTGGGTGAAGGTCTTCGCAAACGGAAAGAAGGAATCCCGCGGTCTTCAAACTTACAACGATCCGAACGGCAGATTTACCTCGGTGTTCACGTCACCGATCCTCATCGAATTCAAGTCTGCGGCCGGTAAGGAAATGCTTGAGTGTCGTCCCGCTTACGTGATGGTCAAACGATACGATGGAGGGCACGAGTATCTCTACTTCATCGGCCTTCGAGCGATCGCCGAAAACTTTCGCTTCTCGAATACCAAAACGCGGATGACCGCCGTCGTCGACAAGCAGGTGTTCACGTTCAGCGCTCCGTTTGGCAGGCGCGGAACCGGCATGATCGGCGGCGGAGGTATCGGCGCCGAAGAGATCATGTATTTTCAGTCGAGCAAAGCGACCCTACGAAAGATCGCGAATGCGAAGTCGGCAGAGCTTCGTCTCAACAAACTCGCCGGCACGTTGTCGGCGGATGCGCGGGATCTATTCAAGGAACTTGTCGATACGACCAATTAGCCGAGACGGTCTTCGGTCCAAGAACGAGCGGAACGCTCCTAAGCACAAAAGGTGCGAAGTAATTTAGCCAGGGGCTCCGCAAAACTCCGCCCCAGGCTAAACTACTTCGCACCTTTTGTGCTGGCTTACTACTTCGCGATCACGTACTTCGTGACATAAAGCTTGAGCTTGTCGCGGTTCTTGCGCAGGTAATCTGCATGTTCTACGGCGATACCCTTGTCGGGCATGGCCATGATGATATACGCCTCGAGCACGCCGTCCTTGTCCATCTGTTCTATCAACGCGATCTGTTCGTTCAGCTTCTTAGGCTTGAGTGTCTTCGCCACCGACACGACCGACCGCAACGCATCCGCTTCTTCGCGAACACTGTGACGATAGGTCTTCTCCGCCGGGTATTCTTTCGCGAACTTCTCTTTTGACCAGTCTTCGCGCGTCGTCAAATAAGCCATCCATCCCATCGAACCATCGTCATCTAGCGGATTGACGTTGATGGTCGTTTGCATCTTCCCATCCTTCCCGGGTGTAGCTTTCGGGGGATCGATCTTCGGATGTCCCAGCTTCGTCCGCGTGGCCTGCCCCCACTGCACGATCCCGTTGATCGCGAAGTTGCTATACGGTTCGGTGACATACGCCTCGACGTAGCGGTCGCGAGCTTCGTCATACTTACCTTGCTTCATCAGCGGTGTGGCCGAGTAGCGGTATGCGGTCTCGATATACGGATTGATCGCGATCGCTCGCTGGTACCACGTCTCAGCTTCGCCGAACTTTCCCTTTTGCATGTAGACATCACCCGAAAAAAGGGCCGCGTGATAAAGCGTCGGGTCGATCTTTAACGCCTTCTGATAAAACTCGAGAGCCTCGTCCATGTTGCCGCGCGCAAAGGCCGCTTCGGCTTTCTGCATTATGTCGTCGGCCTTCTCGTGGTTCGTGAACGTCGCCCCCGTTCCACCGTCCGCAGGCGTCGACTCGATCATCCCCGCGACAAGCGGCGTCTTGTCACCCGCCTTGCGCGCATTGACGAAGGCAGTGTGAGCGCGTGCGCGGAGTTGTTTCGCAGCAGCGGCATCCGAGGTATTCTGCGCCTTGGCGAGCAACGCGAAACC
>DATEOJ010000202.1:0-2133 GCA_035274235.1 Pyrinomonadaceae bacterium | reverse complement strand
CTTCCAGATGTTCGAGCGAGATGTGTTTCACGCTTCGGAACATGAATGCACCGACAAGCAGTAGCACGACGGCGGTCGCTTGAGGCGGGACCATACCCGCTAGCGGCGCGATAAAGAGACAAGGAAGAAAACAGAACGCGCAAAAGACGGCGGTCCAACCGGTGCGTCCTCCCATTTCGATTCCGGCTACACTTTCGATGTAAGCCGTGCCGGGCGATGACCCGAAGAGGCCGGCACTAAACGTCGCAAAGGAGTCGACGATCAAACCGCGTTGGAGGTTCTTCGGTTCGCCGTCCTCATCGACAAGTCCGGCTGCGTGCGATACACCCATGAATGTCGACAGCGAATCGAAAAGGTCGGTAAACATTATCGAGATGATCGCCGGCAGCAATGACAGTCGGAGGGCGTCGAGAATATCAAGCTTGAAAATGCTCGACGTGAAATCCGGAGCCGCGAACAACTGACCGGATGGCTTCACCCAGCCCGCCAGCAACGCGATTACCGTGACTGTTACGATTGCCGCGATGTACGCGAGAGAGCTGTTTCGCTTGAGCAGCCAGACCGCAACCAGCACACCGAGCAGCGTCGCAAGCGACGGCCATCCGATGTCGCCGAGCTTTACGAACGTGACCGGATCGGCGACGACAAAGCCCGCGTTCTTCAATCCGATAAATGTGAGGAAGACTCCGATGCCGGCCCCGACAGCAAAGCGAAGATTGCGAGGGATCGCTTTTGCGATCATTTCTCTCAGCGGTGTTGCAGAAACGATAAGGAACAGGACCCCTGACCAAAAGACGATCCCGAGCGCGGTCTGCCACGGAACCTTCTGACCGAGAACGATCGAGAAAGTAAAGAACGCATTGAGCCCCATCCCGGGCGCGACTGCGAACGGAAGCTTCGCGAAGAGCCCCATGAGCAATGTCATCGTGAAACACACGAGGACAGTTGCGGTGAGGGCTCCGTTAAAAGAAATGCCAGTGCCTTCGGTCGAAAGGATCGCAGGGTTTACGACGACGATGTACGCCATCGTCAGGAAGGTTGTGAGGCCGGCGATAGCTTCGGTGCGGAGATTGATTGAACTGTCTGTTTCTGTTTTCAGTATTTTGTGCTTGTCTTGGGACTGGGAGTCCACTGTGTATTTTAGAACCCGGTAACCTCGAGTGCTCGGAGATACGTCAGGTTTTGCAACGACTCGATCGCATTATTCTCTTCAACGCCCCGAAAAATAGCGATCCAGAAAAGAACGCTCTTTCTCCTCAAGTGGGAGCTTTCGATCTCGGAATGCTTCGATGAACTTCTCGACGTTGTTTCGATTCTTTCCAAAATCAAAAAACTGAAATGCACTCACGGACTCGCTTTCAACAAACATCCGATTTCCTTTTAAGAACGAGAGGGTGACGTACTCGCCGCGTCCGAAGGCACTCATCGACGTTCGAGCATTGATTCGACCCTCGCCGTCGCCCTCAACTTTCCAGTTAAAGAGGGCGATGATCGCGAGAGCTCTTTCTTCCGCGTCGGCACTCGAACCGCGGAACGGGCATTCAGCGGAAAATCGATTTCCCATACTATTTCATCCCGCTATGCGCGTTAGTAAGGCCACACCATATATTTCCGCAAAGCGGCCGAAGAAAACCATCGGCAGATCGTGAAATCCGTCATCCATAGCGTGGACGTGCTTGCGATGTCGTGTCGTTCACCTACCGCTGACGCGGCAGCGTCACGGTGGGGTCATTCAACCGTGGGCTCCGCGAAACGCTCCACCCACGGCTAAAAGCATCTGTCCGCTACGCGGCCCAGGAGTTCCTTGCGACTGTCTGATTAGTTTGTTCTGATCAGCTTCGCATCGGTACGACAACATCATTACGTTCCGCAAACTCGATCGCCTCGTCATAGCCGGCGTCGGCGTGACGAATGATGCCCATGCCCGGGTCTGTCGTCAACACGCGTTCGATTCGTGCCGCGGCTTCCGGTGTCCCATCGGCGACGATCACCTGACCTGCGTGCAGAGAATATCCGATCCCGACGCCGCCGCCGTGATGTAGCGATACCCAGGTCGCACCGCCGGCGACGTTGATCATCGCATTTAAATAGACCCAGTCTGCGATCGCATCGCTGCCATCCTTCATCGACTCC
>DATEOJ010000201.1:0-2494 GCA_035274235.1 Pyrinomonadaceae bacterium | reverse complement strand
TTCAATGACAGCAAGTACGGCGACGACGATCTCGACGCCGGCTCCGTCAAGCCTTTTCAACTCTTCCTCATCTTCAACGAGCTTGTCGACGCGGACGGTATCGATGGCTTTGATCCCTCGTATATGCTCGATCAGTCGAACAATGTAACGGATCCGATCGAATCGCTTGTCATGAGTGCGGTCGAGGTTTCGCGAGCCTATGTTCAGTCATTGATCGTCGATCGCACGAAACTCGAAGAAGCGCAGAACGTATGCGATGCGATAGCTGCACTCGCAACCTTGAAAGAAGCTTTCACCACCGATGTCTCCCCAATACTCGCGGCCGCGCGCGAACGCTCGGGCGGTGCGATCGATCCCATCGCTGTCTATCGCGCGAGCGGTTACCGGAAGACAAAGGACAAGGAAAGACCCGCGACAAAAGGGATCTCCGCAGGAATCGTGTGATCGGTTTGATCAGCGCTTCGAGAGCAGACGATGAACGGGCCACTCTACATTGCCGTCGATCTCGGAGCAGGAAGCGGACGCGTTTTTCTCGCCTCGTTCGATGCGGACGAGTTTTTCCTTGAGGAAGTCCACCGGTTTCATTATCCACCCTACTCCGACGGACAATTCATTCGCTGGAATTTTCGAAAGATCTTTGACGAAATCGAGGCTGGGTTAAGCTTCGCTGCAGCGAAGGCGAATGAACGACCGATCTCGAGTATCGGTGTCGATAGCTGGGGTGTCGACTACGGTCTTGTCGGCGTCGACGGTGAGCTTGTCGCGGACCCGGTCTGCTACCGCGACTCCCGTACCGACGAGATGATGGCCCGGGTCTTCGCGACCGTTCCGCGTGACGAGATCTTTGACAAGACGGGGATCCAGTTTCAGAAATTCAACACGCTCTATCAGCTCATGTCGGAGACCGAAGCCGGGTCGATGCTTCTCCTTCTCCCTGATCTCATCAATTACTTTCTAACGGGAAAAGCGGTCACGGAGTATACCAACGCAACGACGACCCAGATGGTCAACGCTGGCACGCTAGATTGGGATTCGGATCTCATCGAGCGTCTCGGCCTTGACCGTAATCTCCTTCAGGAAATAGTTCCGGCCGGAACTCGGCTAGGAGAACTGCTACCAGAGATCTCGTCGAGTACCGGTCTTCGCGATATAAGTGTGATCACGCCCGGAACTCACGATACGGCGAGTGCAGTGGCTGCGGCTCCGTTAAACCCGGGAAGCGCGTACATCTCATCGGGAACTTGGTCGTTGATCGGTATCGAACGCGACGCTCCGCTAATTACGCGTGAAGCATCGTCGCTCAACTTCACGAATGAAGGCGGTGTCTTCGGCACGATTCGTTTTCTCAAAAACGTGATGGGACTCTGGATCTTTGAATCGTGTCGCAAGGAATGGGCATCGGCGGGTGAGACAGTGGATTACGAATCGCTGATTCGCGACGCCGAATCGATTGACGGATTTCCTGGTTTCATTTTTCCGGACGACGAACGATTCCTCAATCCGTCGAGTATGCTAGAAGCGATCGACACGCAACTCGCCGAGACCGGCCAGCACGCCGGGCGGGATCCTGCGATGCTCACCAAGGTGATCTTCGATTCGCTCGCGTTTCGATACGGATCGGTGTTGCGCTCGATCGAATCACTGACGGGCGAGAAGCTCGCACGAGTAGAGATCGTAGGCGGCGGCGGCCGGAACCGTTATCTCAATCAAGCGACGTCGAATGCTTCGGGCTTGCCGGTTCGGTCGGGCCTTACTGAGGCGACGGTCGTTGGTAACGTCGTTGTTCAGGCGATCTCGTCAGGACGTTTTGAGAGTCTATCGGAAGCACGCGCGTACGTCGCTTCGAAGATCGAGTGTGAAGAGTTTATACCGAAGGCCGTCGACGGCTTAGCGGACGCCGAAGCGGGTTACCTTGCAGTCGAGGAACGATTTACCGCTCCCATAGCACACGCCGGTGAAGGCAAATGAAGGTCGCTCTGTTTGTCACATGTCTTGTCGATCAGCTATGTCCGAATGTCGGCATGGCGACGGTCGAGGTTCTCGAACGCGCCGGATGCACCGTTACTTTCGACGATCGACAAACTTGCTGCGGACAGCCGGCCTTCAATACCGGGTATCGAGATGAAGCACGTGACTTCGCGAAAAAATTTATAGAGATCTTTGAAGATTCGGACGCCGATGCGATCGTCAGTCCTTCGGGATCGTGCACGGCGATGGTGAAACATTTTCGCGAGGTCTTTCCCGACGAGCCCGAATGGCGAGCGCGTGCAGATCGCATTGCAGCGAAGACGCATGAGCTGAGTAGTTTTCTCGTCAACGTCCTCGGTGTCGATGATGTCGGAGCCGTCGCGAGTGGTAAGGCGACCTGGCATGATGCGTGTCACGGTTTGCGCGATCTACGGATCAAGGATGAGCCCCGTCGTCTGCTTCAAAAAGTCGAAGGGCTCGAGTTCGTCGAGATGGAGAACGCGGACGTGTGCTGCGGTTTCGGCGG
>DATEOJ010000200.1:0-2398 GCA_035274235.1 Pyrinomonadaceae bacterium | reverse complement strand
TCGGCTTCGCTGAACGCCTGCGCTGAGAGTTGAGCACCGTCGTCGCGCGCGAGCCGCAGGTGTTCGACAACGGATTCGGTGAACGCTTTGTCAAACTGTACTTCGGAACCAAACCGCTCAGCGAGATCGCGAAAAGCACTGTCCATCTGAGTCTTGTGCTTCTCGAATTCCGTCTCGAAATTCTGTTGAAAGTCGGCGATGTCATTGCGCATTCCGGCAAGGACGCCTTTGAGGTAATTCTCGAATTCAGTCCTCAAACTTAATTCGAGTTCTTCACTATTCACTGCGGTTTTTCCTCCAAATCATGAAATACGACAGAGCTACGTAGGGTGGGCTCGGTTGGCGGTCTTGGGTAGAAAGTTGTAGCTGCGGGTGAGCAATGACAATTTACGGAAAATCGCCACCGTTACGAATTATGACGAACGAGCGTGCGCGGTGTCAAGAAAATTGTGGTTTTACAATTGGATACGACTGGCTATGTCGCGATGACCTCGATCTCGGGATCGATCTCTTCCTTGATCATGTTCTCGATCGCCATCAGAGTTCCGGTCAGTGAGCTGGGACAACTTCCGCACGCGCCTTCATAGCGAATCCGAAGAGTGTTACCCGCAAGTTCAACAACCTCAAGCCAACCACCATCGCCTGCAAGATACGGACGTATGCGTTCGTCGAGGAGGGCTTCGATCTCGCGTACTTTAGGATCGTCTGAGCTCGCGGCGGCAGCGATCGCTCCGCCGACAGCGGCGGCTGCTTTACCGTTACCGTTTGACGCTCCGACGCTGTCGGCCGCACGGATCGGGACTGCTATCTCGGGAAGGATCTCGTCCCATTCGGAGTCGTCAGTCTTCTCGACGGTCACCATCTTATCCATGTAGAACACGGAGACGACGTTCCCAAGTTCGAACAATGACTCGGCGAGTTTGTCGCCATTTGCGTCTTCGCGCTTCTTGAAAGAGTGCGAGGTGCCATGGGAAACCGGCTCCTTCAAGATGAACTTAACTGCGTTCGGATTCGGTGTTTCTTGTATGTCTGCGATCTTCGGCATTGGCTGAGTAAACTCTACGGTACTGAAACCTTACATTTTTTTCAACATTATACTAGTTCTTAGAGTGGAATGCGCAAGGCGGGGATGCATACAAAGACTAATGCGGGCGATGCTGTTCCGTAGCCGGAACCCGGCATCGCCCGCATCATTTATTTCCTGAGAGCGAATTATCGCTCGAAGTTGCCTATTCGGTAATGTGAATGTCCTCGCCCTTATTCACCCTTGACGAAAAGAAAATCGCGCCAAAAGCAAGAGTTGCAATTAAGAACAAAACCACTCCGACAAGCCACAACGTGCTCGCGCTGCTTCGATACATCATGAACGAAACAACGGTTAAAGCGAGTGAGACAACCGCCAAAAGACCATTGAGCATACCCTTCACCTCCGATTGTCGAAAAAAGGCTTATTAATGTCGCGTGGGCCGGCTATTTGTCGTCGCCCTTTTTCGGAGGGCACCGATCCGATTCACCTGAACGCTTTCAAATGCTTGTCGTGAAACGCCTTGATATTAACCCCATTGCATTTCAAAGGCAAGCAATTAGCAAAATTGCACAAGGTTTACTACGCGCTCGGATGTCCGCGAGTTCCTTTATTTAAGGCGAGCGGAGACGAGTCGTGGGATGCCTTGGAGATCGGGGACGAGGTCGGGGGTTGACCAGATGGCCAGGTCAAACATTGTGGCCACTTTTTCCGACTGATCGAACCCGATCTCCATCAGGAGACGGCCACGCGGACCCAGGAAGCGAGGCGAGTCGTCGATGATTCGACGAATGATCGAAAGGCCGTCCGAACCGTCCGTTAGGGCGTTGTGCGGTTCAAAGTCGCGGACTTCGGGTTGAAGTCCCGCGAAGTCGCTCACAGGAACATAGGGCGGATTTGAAACGATGACGCGAAAGGTCTTGTTGGAAAGACGCTCAAAGACGTCCGACTCGATCAGTTCGAGTCTCTCGCCCACGCCATGCCGTTTTGCGTTTCGCCGGGCAACCGCAATTGCCGCCGATGAAACATCGACCGAGACCGCTCGTGCTCTGGGCAACCCGTGAAGGATCGACACCGAAATGCATCCCGATCCGACGCCTATCTCACAAAAGGAAGGAGTCTCCTCGTCTTTCAAGATCGCCAATGCCTCCTCGACGACCATCTCGGTCTCCGGCCGCGGGATCAATACATCGGGAGTGACCTCAAACTCGAGTCCGTAAAACTCTTGAACGCCGGTTATGTACTGGAAAGGTTCGCGTGCCGCTCGTCGGCTGAGATGACTTTCGAATAAAGCCTTCTCGTCATCGCTGAGTGAAGCTTCGGGATGAGCGTAAAGAAAGGTCTTGTCCTTTTGCAGTGCTCGTGCGAGAAGCG
>DATEOJ010000199.1:0-14618 GCA_035274235.1 Pyrinomonadaceae bacterium | reverse complement strand
ATTCCCACCAGACCAAGACCGCGTCCAGATCGCGATGGGGCCTTTACCTGATCGGAATCGAACCCAACACCGTCATCCTCTATAACCAGCACTATCTCGTTATTGCGCGTTTCGAGAACGACGTTCGCGTTTTGCGCGTTTGCGTGCTTGTGAGTATTGTTGAGAGCCTCCTGCGTAATTCGGTAGAGATTCGTCTCCACGTTTCCGTCCAGACGATCACGAGTCGGGCGTCCCGCGTGAAACTCCGCGGGGATACCGTAGTGCTTCGACCATTCGCGAACATACGTTTCTATCGCCGCGACCAAACCAAGATCATCAAGCACTGTCGGACGCAGTTCCCATACGAGAAAGTTGACCTCCGCGTCGATACGTTTACTCACTTCCTGGAGCGTCTCCAGACTTTCACCTAGTCGGGAATCCCCGTAAAGCTCGGTTTTGATCGACGCGAGTTTCAGTCGCATGGCGGTCAACTGCTGCCCCAGAGAGTCGTGCATGTCTCGCGCGATTCGTCGACGTTCGTCTTCCTGCGTCGTCACGATCTTTTGAAGAAGCTCGACCCGTTCCTTTTCGATCCGCCGAAGCTCCTGCATTTGAATACGAAGAGTTTGATTGGCCTGGGCCAGTTCAGCGGTTCGCCCGGCGATCAGCTGCTCGAGTCGGTCACGGTGTTGGTGAAGCTCTTCTTCAGTCTGCTTTTGTATTGTAAGATCGCGGGCGATCTTGGCGTAACCGATGAGCACATTGCGGTCGTGAAGCGGAGCCATGATTCCGCTTGCAAAGAAATGCGAACCGTCTTTTCGCAAATGCCAACGCTCATCCGCCGCTCGTCCGATTTGTCGCGCCGTCCGCATTTCCAATTCCGGGATCCCTTTCGCCTGATCCTCGGGCACGAAGAGCATATGGGCCTCCTGCCCGATGATCTCGCTCTCGCGATAACCAAAGATATGTTCGGCACCCGGATTCCAAGTCACGACCCTTCCCTGTACGTCCGTCGTGAAGATCGCGAAGTCACGAAAGCTTTCCGAGAGCAGACTGAGTCGCTGTTCGGCCTCTCGCTGCGCTTCATCGCTTCGCTTGTTTAGCAACGCTTGGAGAATAGCCGGCGCAAATGCTTCGGCAGACTCCAGGTCTTCTCGGCGGAAACCACCGGGGCGATTCCCGAGGCCCATCAAACCTACGGTCTTGCCCGCATGAACAAGTGGGACTCCGAGAAAAGATGTCAGGGGTAGATGGCCTTCAGGAGTACCGATGCGGTCCGGATGTGACGCCGGGTCGTTTGTGAAGAGTCCTTTGCTATCCGTCAGCACCCGGCCGTAGATACCGTGAATACCGAGCGCCGAGGGTAACTTTCGCGACGCGTATTGCGAATCATTGGCTGAGAAGGCTGTCCACGCCTGTTCGCTTACCGCCACCAGATCGAGCAGGCCCGTTTCAGTGTTGATCTCTGCGAGGAAGCTCAGTTCGCTCCCGGTTACACGCTCCACGACGTCAAGACAAACCTGACCGAGCGCTTCGTCCGAACGGGATGTCATCGCTTCGGTAAAGATTAGATTGATGCCCTCGACGACTGCCGTCTTTCGTTTGAGACGTTCCTCGACGCGTGCGCGCCCTACCGCATCCCACGTTCTTTCGGCAGCTACGCGGATGAGATAGAGTTCGAGGTCGGTCCATTGCCGTGGCTCCTTACTTTGCACGGCAAACGAAGCGACCCATGTATCCCCCACTGCAAGCCGGAATGCCACGAATGCTCCGATCTCGAGCGCACGAAGACGTTCGAGATCTTCAGCAGAAAACCGTTCATCATCCGCGACGTCGGTGCTCGATAATACCTCCTCGCCACGCGGCGATTCGATGAGGCGTTTCGCGAACGACGTCAAACAAAGCTGCTCGGGAAGCTCTTGAACACCTCGCACCCACGACCCGCTCACGAACGCCTCCTGATCGTCGATCTCGGCATAGATCGCGCGGTTGGCGTCGATGTACTCACCGACTACACGGCATGCGACGTTCTGGATGTCGATCGGGTCCGAGACGAGCTTGATGGCGTCACCGAGCATCAGGACGAATGTCCGACGAATCTCAGTCGCACACAGCGCGACATTGGCTCGCTCCGCCAGCTCCTGAGCGGCTATGGCGTCCTCCATTAAGTTGAGCGCGGCAAGCCGTTGAGCCCGAAGGTCGTCGACAAGAGCCTCACCGGCACCATTCGAAGTCAACCCATCGCTGCCCACATTTGCAGACTTGGCCTTTTCGCGGTCGTTACTCATCCGCCCAGTTTTCTAGGGTTGTACAAGTCTATACCTTGTGTGGCGACTTAAGAAGCTTTTTCGGCGTCCTAGGCCTTTGCAGGTAGGGGTTCGTCATTAACGTCCGTTTCGAAATCGACTTTGTATCGCGGCTTACCGCCGAGACGGCTGGAAAGATCGTTGATCTCTTTCTTGAGCTCGATCATTCGCTGTTCGCGTCCAACCATAGCAGCATTGAACCGCGTAAGTTCCTCGCTGTGCCGGCGGAGTTCTTCCTCGACAATCTTCCGCTCCGTGACGTTTACGAACGTCACCACGACTCCATTGATCCGGTCCTCGGCCGTTCGGTAAGGGTGGATCCGCATCATGAAGTTCTCGTTATCGGTCGTGCGAACCTCCCGCTCGATCGTTTCAAGTGTCAGCAGAACCGTTTCAGCGTCTTCGACGATGTACGCTTCCACCAGCCGGCTCGTAATGTCGGAAAGCGGTCGTCCGTAGTCGGCGGGAATCAAATTGAAGATCGAGCGTGCCGCCGGTGTGAACAATTCTACTCTGAAACTGCGGTCGAGAAATATCGTCCCGATATCCGTCGAGTTGATCAAGTTTCGAAGATAGTTCCCCGTGATGGTAGATTCCTCGATCTTTACTTTCAGCTCCTGATTTACCGTACGCAGCTCTTCGTTTATCGACTGAAGTTCCTCTTTGCTTGTCTCGAGTTCTTCGGCTGCCGACCGCAGCTCTTCGTTCATTGCCTGCAACTCTTCGTTCGAAGCCTTTAGCTCCTCAGCCTGGACCTCATACTGCTCGCTCGACGTTCGAAGCTCAACCTTCGCACGCGTGAGTTCTTCGTCCAATTGTCGGACAAGCGGTTGGTCGGCCGCTACCAACGGCTCTTCGGCATCCGGCTCTTCGATCGTCGTCGGCTCGAAAACGACCAGAAGAAAACCCCGCGCGGTATCGCCGTCACGCAGCACAGGTCGCACATGTACGTTTACATGCTCGACACGGTCGTCAATGTGTACGGCCAGGTTGGCCGCCTCGACGTTTGTTTTTCTCTGCACCGCTTGATAGAGAGCGGACCGCACCTCGTAGCGGAGGTCCGGAATAAGCATCTTGAGCAAGTTGGTCGATGGCTCGCCGCCGAGAACTCGCAAATAACGACCCGCGCGTTCAGAAACATGAACGATGTCGTACTCTTCGTTCACAACAACCGAAGGCGGCCCGTAGCGCTCGAGCAATTGTTGATGCAGATCGCCGTATGTCATCCGCTCAAGCAACCGGTCGCTGGAGCGTTCGACGCGGGCGGGAGTTAGTTCGTATCGGAACGACGGTATCGAGTCCGGTACCGGGTAAGGTCTGGTTCCGGTTTGACGACTTTGGTAGGCATGGTTCTCGCGACTGACTGGAGCGTAGAGATCCGTGGCACCGTCGACAGATTCCGAGGTTCCCAGAAACAGGTAGCCGCCAGGATCGAGCGCGAAGTGCATGGTCTCCATGACGCGCTCCTGCGCCGCCTGGTTAAGATATATGAGCAAGTTTCGACACGTGATCAGATTCAGGTGTGAGAAAGGCGGATCCCTGACGACGTTGTGATTGGCGAAGAGGACCATCTCGCGGATCTCTCGACGGACCCGGTATTCATCGCCTTCCTTTGTAAAGAAACGCCGCATCCTGTCCGATGACACATCGGCAGCGTCATTCAACGTATAGACTCCATCCCTCGCGGCTGCGATAGCCGCCTCGTCGATATCGGTCGCAAAGATCTGGACTTTCGGAGCATCGATAACACCTTGCGTAACTTCGGAACAAAGCATCGCGAGAGAGTAAGCTTCTTCGCCCGTTGCGCAGCCGACGACCCAAATTCGTACCTGATCCTGCCCAGTCTTCCCCGCGAAGATCTGTGGGATGACACTCGTTTCGAGAAAATCGAATGGCTCCTTGTCGCGGAAAAAATTCGTAACCGATATCAGTAGATCTTTCAGTAGTGCCTGGGTCTCCGTCTCGGGGTTCTCTCTAATGTAGGTCGCATACGATGGGAGATCGGGTAAACCGCGGATATTTATCCGTCGCTCGATTCGTCGAAGCAAAGTAGCTCGCTTGTAGTTGGAAAAATCATGCCCCGTCCGCATCCGAAGCTGGGTTAAGATCTCCCTCAACGCTTGCTGTTGATCCTCGGCCCTTTCCGCAAAGTTTATGGGAATCTCAACCTTACCGAGACGATTCTTATAGGCGACGATTTTTGCCGGTATCTCCGACACAGGCAGCACCTCGTCGATAAGGTCTGTCGCGATCGAGTTCCTCGGCATTTCATTGAATTCGGCCTCGCGAGGATTCTGAACAAACGCAGCGCCGCCGTATTCTTTTATCCGCTTGATCCCCATCGAACCGTTCGCTCCGGTTCCGGAAAGAATGACTGCAACTGCGCGAGATTTATGCGATTCGGCGAGTGTTCGGAAGAACAGATCGACGGGAGCGCGGCGCTCTTCGAGCATTGTGTTGGTCGATACATCGATGTGGCCATCGAGCATCGTGAGGTGACCGTTCGGCGGAACGACATAAACGTGATCAGGCTCGACCGCTACTTTTTGGGTCACTTGAGTGACCGGCATGCTGGTCGTATTTTGCAGGACCTCCGCAAGCCGACTGTCGTGATCTGGAGAGAGGTGAAGGACGACGACATATGCCATGCCCGATTTGGGCGGTACGTTCTCGAAGAAGTTCTGAAGTGCCTGAATACCGCCGGCAGAGGCTCCGATACCAACTAACAAGAATCCATCCGGTCGTGGAAGCATACCGTCGTCATCCACTTCGATTACCGGCCTCGGCTGAGTTTCGGTCTCCGTTTGTTTCTGTTTCCTTCTCGCCATATCAGGTGGTCGGGTAACGATCGCCGCCGAGCAAGGCCACGACATTTTCAGCTCGTCTCACAATCTGCTGATCAAACGCGAGCCGCGAGTTCGTCCTCGAACTCCTCAGCGTCCGCATGAACTCTCAGGCTATCCGCACTGAACTGTTCGTGCGAGAGTACTGCCTTGCGGATCAACTCATTTCGAGCCCTTGCTTCGTTTGCCTTCTTGAAGAAAAGCGCCGCAAGCCGAGGTTCGTTTACCTCCGCGAAATGATCGCCCATGTGATTCAAAAGTATAATACTCTCATCCACGCCACGGACGGCACTCCACAGGCCGTTTTCGATACTCTCAGTCACCGAGGCCAGCAAACTGTCTGTGGTAAATGCGTGACCGGTGTGACAGCGGAACCGCGTGATGTTTCCGTCCCGAAGCGCCGAGAGCACGCCTTGGCATTCAGGACATGTATATGGTGTTAATTCTCCGAGTCGCATAACTGTGTCAAGGGCCGTGTCCTCGGCCGCGATTCGTATCTCCGCTTCCAGTTGCTGGAGCTCCAATTCGCTTGTGTTCCGGGCCGCGACCGTGTGACGTTGGAGTTCCCTGCTCTCTAGAAGCGTTACCAATAGTCGCGGCATCTCGGCGACGGCGACCGTGAAGTCGACCGCGACTTCGCGTATAGCATTTTCCGGCATCGATGGAACTTCCGCGTCGTTAGGATCCTGCACGATCGCGATCCCCCCGCGATGTTTTATCGTCCACAAGCCTGACGTTCCATCATCGAGTGCACCCGAAAGTACGATCCCGATTACACTTGGTCCGTAGTGATATGCAGCCGACCGAAACAAAGGATCGATAGCGGGTCGGAAACGATTTTCTTTGGGTCCCCGTGTGACTCGCACATGACCGTTCTCGACAAGCATATGACGGTCCGGCGGTGCAACGTAGATCCGACTGTTCTGAATGTGTTCTCGGTCGTACGCGTGAGCTGCCGGAAGTGTGTCGCTCCGGTTCAGAACCTCCGGTAGAACGCCTCGAACATCGGGCGACATATGCCAGACAACAAAAACGGGCGCCGGAAAATCCGGTGGCAATCCCGCGACCAGCCCCTTCAATGCCTCGAAGCCGCCTGCCGATGCTCCGACAACGATAATGTTTCGTGAATTCATTTGATCCCCCCGAACAAAATTCGTATTGTTCGACCTTGTTAAGCGATGGCCGGTCCATGAGCGGGCGCAAGGAACGGCATCGTGATTATGCGGGCGGCCTGATCTTCGGCTGGGAAACCGATCAGTTCGGGCACGAGACAACGGTGTATCAAAGTCTATACCCGCGCGTGAAAAATGAACATTCGATGCGGGGCAATCTTCGATTCCTGCACAACAAAAAAACGCCCGGTGTTGCTGTGTCAACACCGGGCGGCGAAAGGAACCTAGAGGAGGGTTTGTCTAATGATTCCGTATCATTCACATTCAAACACGCCTCCGATGAGATTAGGTTGCAAAAACTTTTCCCAAATGCGGAAAAGGCACCATCAACGACTCCCACACCGTCAATAGCGCCTTCTCCATCGTTAAAAAGCTCGCAACGGAGAGCTGCGATCTTTTCAACAATCATCGACTCCAAAATTTAGTACGCGGAACTTTCTGTCGGGACGATATCCAGGCCTTGGGGTCGGACGCTACCCTGGCAGTGTGCCCCGCGCAAATTATTTATAGCACAGCAGCAGTTTACATTCGTATCGAGGAATACAATTAAGGACTTTTCATAACTTCAAGATGAGTAACATGGCTCGAAGATGGAGTTCGGTAAGCACGTTTGAGACTCTTTCGCGAGGTGCTGAACATGCGTTCTCAAAGTCTGTTCTATAATATCGACGAACAACGAATGGAACCTCTTGCGAATAGGATCAGACCGCATGACCTCGGCGAGTTTGTCGGACAAGTTCATCTTGTCGGCGAAGGAAAACCGCTCCGCCTCGCGATCGAGCAGGGCCACGTTTTCTCCTTTGTGCTTTGGGGACCGCCGGGAACGGGTAAGACGACACTCGCCCGAATCTACGCCAACGCGATCAATGGCGAGTTTCACGAACTGTCCGCAGTGTCGGCTGGAAAAGACGACATTCGGAAGATCATCAAGTCGCCCGCCGAAGCCGGCAGACCGCGCGTTCTCTTTCTTGACGAGATCCATCGCTTCAATAAAGCCCAGCAGGACTTTCTGCTCCCGTTTGTTGAGAGCGGCGAGCTAGTCTTGATCGGTGCGACTACCGAGAATCCGAGTTTTGAGGTGATCTCCGCGCTACTCTCGCGGCTCCGCGTCTTTGTTCTGGAAGAACTCAAGGACGAAGACATGTCCGCGATCATCGACCGGACCGGTCAGGAGCTCGATAAGACAGCGAAGGATTGGTTGATCGAAATGGCGAACGGCGACGCACGTCAGGCGATTACGATGATCGAGAACGCCTCGCAGCTGTACGACGAGATCACGATCGACACCCTGAAGGAAACGCTCCAGAACAAGTTTCTCCGTTACGACAAGAAGGGCGAGGAGCATTACAACGTCATAAGCGCATTCATCAAGTCGATGCGTGCGAGCAGACCCAACGCTGCGATGTACTATCTCGCTCGGATGATCGAGTCCGGCGAGGATCCAAAGTTCATCGCACGTCGGATGGTGATTTTTGCGTCGGAGGATATCGGTCTCGCCCAGCCGACAGCGCTAGTTGTCGCGAATGCCGTCTTCCGCGCCGTCGAGACGATCGGTCTGCCGGAATGCGCATTGAATCTGGCTCACGGTGTCGCGTATCTCGCGAAGGCCGCGAAAGACCGGTCGGCGAATGACGCGATCGGCGCCGCAATGGAAGACGTGAAGAAGTTCGGCAACCTGCCGGTCCCGATGAATATTCGCAACGCACCGACGCGTCTGATGAAGAATCTTGGTTACGGAAAAGGTTACGAGATGTATCCCGAGAACGACGATCTTTTGCCTGAGAAGATAAGAGGTAAAAAGTACTTTCCAGAGTAAAATTCTCCCGCAGCACACACTTCAAAAGTCAGTGAGGTCATTTATGAGCCGAATCGCGCTTGTCATCCTGTTCGCCGCCGCGTGCGCTTTCCCGCAAACGACGGGCGATGTTGTCTCAACCCGTGAGATGGACCGTATCAACTGGATGGAGTTCAAGGACACCGTCCCTTCGAAGATCGATACCGTCCTCCTTCCAACCGGAACGCTCGAACCGCACGGAGTCGTCAACAACGGCGCCGACAACACCGCTCCGACCGCGATGGCAAAAACTATCGCGCGGCGAACGAACGCGATGATCGCCCCGACTCTTCCATACGGCATTACCGGATCGATGGAAGCGTATCCCGGTGCTTTTCAAATCACCGAGTCGGCGTATCGACCATTCGTGAAACAGATCCTCGAAGGACTCGCGAAAAACGGGTTCAAGAACATCATCATTCTAAACGGTCACGGCGGCGGTCAGACTGCGGTGCTGCAGTCGGTCGCGGCTGAGGTGGCGACCGAGAAGCGGGTCCGAACTCTCGTGATCAATTGGTGGTCATTTGCGTCCGATGAGACCAAAGCTGTGTTCGGCGAAGACGGCGGTCATGCAGGTCTTAACGAAACAGCGTTTATCCAGGCGATCGACAAGTCGCTCGTCCATGCTGATAAATATAACGCCAACATGGCAACCGCATATCCTGCGGCAGGAACATGGTCGGCCGTCCCGTTCCCTTCCTCTATCGGGCTTTATCAAAAAGGCCAGGGCTATCCGAAGTTCGATCAAGCAAAGGCAGACGAATACTACAAGAAGGTGACGGACAAGGTCGCCGACCTGATCGTCGACATCAAGAAAAAGTGGGATCTCGCGGGACTCTGATCCCCTACTACAACTTTTAGGAAACTAAAGTTGTGCTATAGTCGTCTAAACATTCTGACTGGATTACTAATTTGGTCAGCAGTCACACCCTATGAAAGGAAGCACGCAAACGCGCGATGTAAAGAGCGCTCTCCTCGACGCTACCGATCGTCTGCTTTCACGCCACGGTTACATGAAGATGACGATCGACGACCTCGCCGCCGAGGTCGGGATCGGCAAAGGAAGCGTCTATCTCCATTTTTCTAGCAAGGAAGACATTGCGTTGTCGCATATCGATCGGATCATCGAACGGCTTAAAAACCGTTTGGCGGAGATCGCGGCGAGACCGACCACTTGCGAACGCAGGCTGAAGGAAATGCTCATCGAACGCGTGATCTTCAGATTTGACAGCGTTCAGCACTATACGCAAAGTCTGAACGATCTTTTGTCCAAGATCCGGCCGAGCTTACTCGAAAGACGGAAACGGTATTTCGACGAAGAAGCACGGCTGTTTGCGACGCTGGTGAAGGAAGGAGTAGAGAAAGGTGAGTTCGCGAAGGTTAACGTTAACGAAACAGCTCGCTCGCTGCTGCTCGCGACGAATTCCCTTTTGCCATACAGCCTAAGCACGCAAGAACTTGGCGAGCGGCGTGAGATACAGAAACGCGTCTCTGCTCTTGCGGACCTGGTTGTTCATGGGCTGACCGCAAAATAATTACAAAGTTTGAAGGAGTAAATTTTCATGAAGTACCTGCCTATCCGAATCTTGTCCGTCGTGCTGGTAGCCGGCGCTTTTGTTTTGTTTCCACTCGCATCCTCGGCTCAGCAAGGTCCGCCGCCGCCGGATATGACCGTCGACGCCGCGACGCGGTCGGCGGTGATCGATAATTTGATCAAGCAGTTGAACGACGCGTATATCTTTCCCGAGACCGCGAAGAAGATGGAAGCCGATCTTCGCTCGCGCTTGAGCAACAAGGAGTATGACTCGGTAACAAGCGCACGAGCGTTTGCCGAGAAGCTGACGGCGGATGTTCAGTCTGTAAGCAAGGACAAACATCTCCGCATCCGCTACTTGTTTGAGACGATCCCGGTACGAAAGGATAGCGAAGAGCCGACAGAGTCCCAACGGGCGGAGCGTCGATGGTTCAATCAGCGCCTCAATTATGGATTCGAAAAGATCGAGCGGATGCAGGGGAATGTTGGCTATATAGATCTTCGCGGCTTCAACGATGACGAGGCCGGTGCTGATACCGTAGCTGCGGCAATGACGTTTCTCGAGAATACCGAGTCCATCATCTTCGACCTGCGTCAGAACGGCGGCGGCAATCCGGCGATGGTCGCGCTGATCTCGTCATATCTTTTTGGTGACAAACCGGTGCACCTTAATGACCTTTACTGGCGGAAAGATAACAAGACCGAGGAGTTTTGGACAAAGCCTGATAAGGCGAAGAAACGATTTCCGGCGAAGGACATTTACATATTGACGAGCCAACGCACGTTCTCGGCGGGGGAAGAGTTTACCTACAACCTGAAGAATTTGAAGCGTGCGACGATCATCGGAGAAACAACCGGCGGCGGAGCTCACCCCGGCGGTTCCGAACGTCTCGGCGACCACTTCGCCGCGTTCATCCCGGTCGGGCGCGCGATCAACCCGATAAGCAAAACGAACTGGGAAGGAACCGGCGTCGAGCCGGATATTAAGGTCCCCAAAGAGCAGGCATTAAAGACAGCTCACCTGATGGCTCTAAACAAATCGCTTGGCAACATCAAGGACGAGAATATGAAGAACGGCGTTAAGGCTTTGATCGAGCAAACGCAGAAGGAGCTTGATGAGATGAAGGGGGCGAAGACTGCCCAGGTTAAGTAACCCTGTAAGTAAAAAGTAGAAAGTAAAAAGTAAATGGTGGCCGCGATCACGTGTCAGATCACAGCCACCATTTACTTTTTACTTTCTACTTTTTACTTCGTTACCGCTTCCAATAATTCTTTATCTTAAGGTCGAGCATCGGGAACGCGACGTACTCGACGCTCCGACCGGTCTCTCGCAGTTTTTGCACCATCGGGATCGCGGCGTCGGCGTTGCGTGTGTGAACGATTATCGTCGCAGCTCGTTGGAGATCGGAACGCTCCGTCAGCCATTCGGCGATTGCGTAACCGGTACTATCAAAGTCATCGTGATCATTGGATTCGTAGTGGTGCGGAAGAAGGTCGTGGTCCAGAAAGATCGCGTCGTAAGTTGTCTTGGCAAGGAACGTCTTCGCTTCCTCGACGGTCTCCGCGATGTCGAGTTCGTCTCCCGAGAAGCGTTTCTCAAACCACTTGTGACGACGACGATCGTCGTCGAGAAGAAAGACCGTGATCGATGTGCGTTCCGTGTGGGCACTCTTCAGCCCCCACTTAAGAAGCAAGTTTCCAATAAGACTCATACATTAAGGAATTCGGAAGAAAGGCTAAATATAGCACACGCCCCCGATCTTCCGATCGCAGCGACCGCGCAAAACTTCAAAATTTGAATAGCAGATTTCGGGTGCTATAATCGGTTGCAATTTCCCTAACCTGATGCCCACGGAACGCGCAAAATCAAAACTCACAGCGGTCGCCCACGCACCTGCAATCGAGGGAGGTCCTGAATCTTGTCCGATCTGCTTTGGATCCGGGATGGAGATCGTCCCGGGCAAGGGGGCTCGTGCATGTAATTGTCAGCGGAATCAAACTCACTCATCGCCACTCGATAAGGCGAAGCTCCCGCGTCGTTACGTCGCCTGTCACTTTAATAGCTATTCGCCATCGGACCCGAGTCAGGTAAAGGCGTTGCGTCTGGCGACGCAGTTTACGATGGAGTATCCGGCGGTCGACCGCGGCTTGATCTTGACCGGACCGGTCGGTGTCGGAAAAACTCATCTTGCAGTATCGATCCTAAAGGGTCTGACCGAACGCGGCTTTCGTTGTCTGTTCTACGAATTCGGCTCACTTCTTAAAGAGATCCAGGATTCATACAATGCCAATACAAAAACGTCAGAGCTCGGGGTTCTCGCACCGGTTTTAAACGCTGATGTGCTGGTGCTCGACGAACTCGGTGCGTCTAAACCTACGGATTGGGTTCGCGATACGATGGCCCACATCATCAACACTCGTTACAACGACAAGAAAGCCACGATCTTTACGACCAACTATGCGGACGAACGTCGCAACGAGCGCGAGGAAACACTTGAGGACCGCATCGGCATCCGTCTGCGTTCGCGACTTTTTGAGATGTGCAAAACGATCGAGGTAAAGGGCAGCGACTATCGTCGAAGAATAGACTCGAAACAAAGCTAACAGCGGTTAGACATTTTCTCGAACAAGTTTTTTGCTCGCGGCTTTTCCCTTAAGTCGTACGAGCAATCGGTACGCAAGCAGAATCCCCACAGCCAATCCGAACAGCCCCGGGTAAAACACATCCGATTTGACGATCATCCAGAAGTGGACGACACCGAGGATCGCTATCGGATAGATAAGCTTGTGCAGTTGCGCCCAACGTTTCCCGCCAAGACGTTTTATCATTCCGTTCGTTGAAGTAACCGCCAGCGGTATGAGCATCCCAAACGCGAGCATTCCGATCGCGATAAACGGACGCTGCCAGACGTCGATGGCGATTGCCTCAACATCCAGACTCTTGTCGAAAATGCTGTAGGTCACCAGGTGGACGCATCCATAGAAGAACGCGAAGAGTCCGAGCATACGCCGGAACTTGATGAGCGAGTTCCACCCAAACATCTTGCGGAGCGGCGTGATCGAAAGTGTGATCAGAACAAAGACGAGCGTCAGCACACCCGTCGTTCGCAGAAAGAACTCGAGCGGGTTCGCTCCGAGGCGACCTCGGTAGCCGTCGTATGCGAGAAGGCCAAGCGGGATTAACGCGTTCAGCAAGATAAGAAACTTATAGAATCGGACGTCATTCATCAGAAGTATTTTGAGAGATCCATACCCGCGTAGAGATTTGCGACTTCGTCCGCGTAGCCGTTGAAGAGAAGAGTCTCTCGCCGCCCTGTCTCGCCGATCCGACGCTCGGTCGCCTGGGACCATCGCGGATGTCTGACGTTAGGATTTACGTTCGAATAAAAACCGTATTCGTCCGGTGCAGCGATGTTCCATGTCGCCGGAGGTTCGCGATCGGTGAGAGTTATCTTTACGATCGACTTGATGCTCTTGAATCCATACTTCCACGGAACGACCAATCTGATCGGCGCACCGTTCTGATTCGGCATCTGGCGTCCGTAGAGTCCTGTGGCGAGGATCGTCAACGGATGAAGCGCCTCGTCAAGTCTCAACCCTTCGACATACGGGAAGTCGATGCCAGCCGAGAAAGACGACTGCATCACCTTCTCCTCGTAAAGCGTCTCAAACGCGACGTGCGTTGTATTCCCGAGCGGTTCGACAAGACCGAGCAGAGTCTTCAACGGAAACCCGACCCACGGGATAACCATCGACCACGCCTCAACACAACGAAACCGATAGATGCGTTCCTCCTGTGGAAACCGAAGCAGTTCGCCGATATCGAATGTACGCGGTGTCTGGACAAGGCCGCCGACCTCAACCGTCCACGGGCGAGTCACCAGAGCTTCGGCCTTCTTTGCAACACCCAGTTTGTCGGTCGAGAACTCGTAGAAATTGTTGTAATTGGTGATATCCGCGAACGAGTTAGGCGGATCACCGGCCGGCGGAATATCCGCCCGTTTGAGATCACTGATGTCGGAAGTCACGGGTTGACCGGGCGCGGACGGATTGAAGAGACGATATGTTAGCCCGGTCGCGAGCGTCGTTCCGGCTACCAAACCGGTTCGGATGAAGTTTCGCCGGTTGAGATAGACGTGCTCGGGAGTGATCTCGCTGCTAAGTATTTTGTCGTTCGCCATCGCGCAACCTTTATTCTACGACGCCATCGCCCCATTCCATGTTTGCTATCCAGCGTTATCTTCGCTTATTCACCGGATCCGGATTCGAAACAGAGCAGCCTAATAGAACTAGTGCCTCTTCCTTTCCACCGTCCTACCACTATTGTGTGTAACTTTTTTTAACAAAGTTATTCCATTTTGACCGAAAATGTTTATAATACTTCTGGCAGTAGGCTCACCCGCCGGTTATTTGCTCACCAACTCTACAATTTTATGCCCGCCACCAACGAACTTTTACAAGAAGGACGCTATCGCATCGACCAAACTGTCACCGGCTCGGACAACGTCTTCGAGGCGTACGACACGGTCCGCAACACCCCAGTTGTCGTTCGCGAAATACCGGTCAAGCTAAACAAAGTGATGACTGCTTCCCAGCAGGAATCATTGAAGATCGCGTTTACCAATCAGGCAACTGCTCTGAAGGACATCCGACACGAGTCGCTCCTGCCGGTCCACGATTTCTTCTCCGAGATCGACCGTCAGTACCTTGTGATGGAAGCAGTCGAAGGCAAAGACCTCGCGAGCGTTCTCACCGCCAACAAACGCCCGTTCTCCGTCGCAGAGATCACGCGATGGGCCGACGAACTGCTCGACGCTCTCAACTATCTCCACTCTCAACGGCCGTCGATCATGCACCGGAACGTCAGGCCGCAGAATCTCAAACTCAACAACGGCAAGGTCAAACTTTTCGGCGTTGGGCTTGATAGCGATATCGATAGCGGCGATTCGG
>DATEOJ010000198.1:0-3864 GCA_035274235.1 Pyrinomonadaceae bacterium | reverse complement strand
CATACAGTACTGGGGGCGGTTACTGGGGCTGGGGCGGCTGGGGTGGCTGGGGCGGTATGTCGACGACCACCGCGACCAGTTCGACCATCAACATCGGAACTCTCAATCTCGATTTTTATGACGTCGCGACCAAGAAGCAGGTCTGGCGTGGCGCCGCGACAAAGACGCTTGGGAATCCCAAGTCGCCGGAGAAGCTAAGAAAGAACCTCGACAAGGCAATGGCAAAGCTTCTCAAAAATTATCCGCCGCCGCGTAAGTAGGCAGTCGGTTCTTAGGAGAGATAGAAATGCAACACGTCGGGCTACACAAGCGTTACCGGGTACGATCCACGGCTGCATGCTTTGAAGTTATCAAGACAGCGCGACTCCGTACTATTGCGGTCGTCGGCGCTGTCTTTGTTACTTGTCTTCTGTTCTGTGACGATGCTCATGCTCAACAGCCCGGGTTCTTCGACGTGAAGTCGGTGATTCAGGACGTTCAAAAACGGTTTCGTCTTAGTCCGGCAGATATTCAGTTCATCAGCCCACTGATCCAGCAAGACAACTCGGATCTTCTAGTTATCTACGAACGGTTCGGCGGGACGGAGCCGGACTACTCGCCCGTCATGTGGCGCAGTGTCATCGATCAGCGTGTTGAATTCGAGACGCGTGCTCGCACAAAGATGACCGGCAAGCAGGCGTCGGCACTCCGCGTCGCTCGGCGCTCGCTGGAGACCCGCATTCTTGGTCGGATCGTACAGGACTATGTCGACTATCTTGTCGTGTATCTCGAACTCGAGGCCCTGGAGATCGAGGCTATCGAACACCTCTTTCAAAAGGAGCGTCGGGCAAAGCACGAACTGGTATTGAAGTATTTGGATCGTCCGGAGACGTTGGCGAAAGAGCTCGACACCCTCACGCAACGTACCGAGTTCTGGTTGGAGAAGATCTTAACGGCGGAGCAGATGAAGCTTTATCGTTCGATGTACGAACCGGGTCAAAGCATTACGGCGTAAACGGGGGGAATCAGTTTTGGGTCCCCGTTCGGAGTTCGTCAGCGATAGCACACATCGGCGAGACAAACACCCCGCCTCGCTCGACAGCAGATATTGCTGCGTGTAGGTCAGACGCCATCTGCGACTTGACTACATAAGCCGATGCTCCAGCATCGAACGCCGCATTAACAAAATCTACATCTTCGTGGACGGTAAGAAAGACGACCTTAGTCTGCGACTCGCGGGTCCGCAACTCATGAGCGACTTCGATTCCGCTCATTATCGGCATCGAGATATCCAACAGGGCAATATCGGGGTTTAATACGAGAACTGCTTCGAGGGCGGACTGGCCGTTGGCGTGTGTACCAACGACGTCGCAGTCAGGCAGAAGCAGTTGAACCACTTTCTCCCGAACCTGCGTATTGTCGTCCGCAACTACGATCCTGATACTACGATCACTGTTTTCTACATTAAGCATCGTGCCTTCCTTCCTAGAACACCATCGGGTTCGAAATCTCCCGAATACTCACGGAGACGCTTCTAGAAGAGGAGACACTTCCCGGTAGGTGTGCAGTATTCCCCGGGAAGGAAAAGCCAATGAAGCATCAATCAAGTACCTCAAAGGACGCCAATCTAGCCGCCCGTTTTACTTGAGATCCTAGGGTTGATCACCCGCCTATTTTCGGATGCATGGAAGGGGGAAACCACTGTCAGAAATAACAGTGCGTCTAAGGAAAAACCCGCACGGCCCTCATAAACGCTGAGGTCCGTGCGGATTCGAAGAGGCTAACTTAAAAGAGGATCAATGGGCCTGAGCCGGTCCGAGTCCCGCCTTCATTGCGTATGAAACAAGCTCGGCGCTCGACTCGATCTCGAGGTGTTCCATCATCGCATATTTGTGAAATGCCACGGTGCGGGTCGTAATATCGAGAAGCCCCGCAACCTGCTTCATGGAGTAACCTTCTGCCAAGAGTTGGAGAACTTCTTTCTGCCGGATAGTCAGCTCGCGGCGCTTTTTCATTCGCTTGAAGTTGCGAACGAATGAACCGACCATTCCTTCGGTAAGTGAAGGCGTAGCGAAGTAGCCACCAAACTGCACCTCACGGATCGCGGTAAGCAGCTCCGCCGCCGCCGATGTCTTTAGAACGTATCCCGACGCACCGCTTTGAAACGCTTCAGCCGCCGTGTCGAGATCCTGATTCATCGTCAGAAACACTATCCTGACCTTTGGGAGCAGCTTCTTGAGTTGTTCGCATGCGATCAATCCGTTCATCATCGGCATGCTGACATCGAGTACGACGATGTCAGGTTCAAGTTCTACCGCCGCTTTTACAAGGGCATCCCCAGTTACAAATGTACCGACAACCTCGTACTCCGGTTGAAGCATGTTCTTAATCGCATCTGTCAGAAGCTCGTGGTCATCCGCTAGGATTATCCGTGCTCGTTTCATAATTGCTCCTTGCTCGATCGGGCCGGATGGTTGCCGGCCTATTATAAATACCCTAATTCTCGATGGATGTTACCCTTGGCGCGGGAGCTGTTGCTTCTACGCTGGTACCGCTGCCGGGTTTCGAAATGATCTTTAACTTACCGTCGATCGACCTAAGCCGTTCTTCCATACTGGTGATGCCGAGTCCCTTTGTCATCTTCTCGGTCGTCGTTACAAAACCGCCCCCGTCGTCGGTTACATTGAGCTTAAGCTTGCCGTTTGTCCACCTCAGTTCAACGTTGATCGTCAATGCCCCACTGTGCCTCGCAGCATTCTGAAGTGCCTCTTGTGCGACGCGAAAAATACAAAGCTTAACCTCTTTACCGAGTCGAGCCGGCACCGCGTGATGAACGAACTCCACTCTAACTCTCCGACTCTCCGAAATCTCACTGCAAAGACCCTTGATCGACGGAACCAGCCCAAGGTGATCCAGCTTTGAAGGGTGCAGCTGGTGCGACATTACATGAATGTCGTGCCCGATATCCTCGATATGCCTTTGGATCGGCTCGACTGCCTCACGGAACGACGGGTGGGCATTGGCCAGTAGTTCAAGCTCGATCGCTATAACCGCGATCCTCTGATTTAAGTCGTCGTGCAACTCACGTGCGATCCGCTTGCGTTCTTCTTCCTGTGCTGAGATAAGCCGACGGGTCAGCAGTTTAAGAGACTCCTCCGATCGCTTCAAGTCAGCACTAGCCGTCCCGGAACCGACAGCCATCCCGAAGAAGCCTCCGTTCATTGGAACGGGGACTACCTTCCGTGGACCGGCAGCATCCGACTTTGTCTTCTTATTGATCGTCGTCGACATATCAAGCGTGTCCTCCAACCCGCTTAAGCCAAACCCCTTACTGTTAGTAAATAGCGACCCAGCTGATATGATTCGCCCCAATCAACCAGCCGGACTCTCTGACCCTGATCAACCCCGCTTAGCGCCGCGGCTACGTAACCAATTGTTTGTTAATGACCTGGGATGCGAAGACGCAACCTCGAACTCGCGAGCCACTAGGCCGAATCCTCTATTGCGTAAACAAAATTATAGCGTCAAGAAAAGGAAATGAAACCTGTCAAATCTGACAGTGTTCACCGCCGGAGGGTAGGTATAAATTTGCTAGCATGGGCAAGTTCTTCCGCGTTCTGATCGGGCCTTGCTCGAACTATTTCTTCGAGGTTTGCAAAGGAGCAAGAGAATAATGAAGACGATTACACATAAATTACTAGGAGTGTCCGCGCTCGCCATGATTCTCATCACGGCCGGCACAGCGTTTGGACAGACCGCCACCTCCATCCCGGATGGACAAGAAGCAAAGATTCTTGGAGTTATCACGGCCCGCAGTGCGGATTCGATCGTGGTGGCGACACTCGACAACTCGATGAGTTACAACGTCATGTTGACGGGTGCTAC
>DATEOJ010000197.1:0-36381 GCA_035274235.1 Pyrinomonadaceae bacterium | reverse complement strand
TGGAACATTCATTGCACTAGATCCAAATCACCAATTGAGTGAATTGTTTTCATTCAACAAATTCGAACCAAGGGAGGGTAGCAATGAATAATCTTTTACGTGGTGGTCTGGCTGGTGCGGCAGCCTATAAGTTTGGTGGGGGAATTCTCTCGACGATCCTTATTTTCCTTCTCGTCTTTTGGCTCCTCGGAAAATGTTGATCTCGAGTCAACCGTGATAGGACCTCTAGGGCCTATATGTCCTATAGGTCCTATTCGTCCTACAGTCCTCTCGCCTTTTTCTTCGACCTTTTCCCTCCTTACCGCGTCTAACCCGCTGGACGCGAAAGATTTCGCATTCACCAAAAGTCATTCGATAGTATTCTCGTGATTTAAGGCGCCGGAACACGAGCTGAATGTTGATAAATCTGACAGATGAAAAACTTGTCGAACTGTCCGTCTCTGGCGAATCCGAGGCGTTCGGTGAGATTGTCAGACGCTGGGAGCGAAAGATCTTCGCTCTCTGTTTCGGTATGCTCGGCCGTGAGGACGAGGCGCGAGACGCAGCTCAGGAAACGTTTATTTCGGCGTATCGAAGCTTATCGAACTTCCGCGGCGAAGCGAAGGTTTCGTCATGGCTTCACCGAATAGCGGTTAACCAGTGCTTGACGGTAAAACGTCGGGCTAAAGCCAGGTCCGAAGAATTCTTCAACGACGAGTCGGGTGAGGACGAGAAGATATTTGTCGCGCCGGCGAGCGGATCGCCGGCTCGCGCCACTGAACAGATCGAACGGCTGACGTTGGTCCGACAAGCGGTCGGTTCCCTTCCCGTTGATCTCCGGCAGGTGGTCGTGATGAAGGAATTCGAGGAGATGACGTTTCAGGAGATATCGGACACGCTCGAACTGCCGCTTAGTACGGTCAAGAGCCGACTGTATACGGCCCTGCGACAGTTGAAAATGAAGCTCGAGCGGTTGCCGATGGAAATTGGTTAGGTGGTGAAATGAACGACATAAACTGCAAACATTCGACCGGGATCGTTCCGTACATGTACGGCGAATTGGCGACGTCCGCCGCGACCGAGTTCGAATCGCATTTGCTTGAGTGCCAAATGTGCACCGATGAGTTTGCGGCGCTCTCGTCGGCGAGATACGAGGTTTACGATTGGAAGAAGCTTGAGTTCGATCCACTCGCGACGCCTACTTTCGAGATCCCGGATGTAGAGGTCGCGGGTGCTTCATGGATCGACAAACTGCGAGCGGCGTTTTCAGGATGGGCAATGCCGGCCGCTGCGTTTGGCGGTCTCGCCATCATCGTCGCTCTGGTTGCCGTGTTTGCGGTGTCGCGATATGAAACAAACACCACGACGGTTGCGAAGCGGGACACCAACGTTCCGGCGAACGAAAATACGAATAGAAAGAAAGTAGAGCCCGTACCGTCTGTTACGACAGTGCCGGATACCGCGGTCAAATCAGACGTCATCGTGCCGGAACGGAATGCTCCGCGGCCGGTTCCGGTGAAGGACACAACGCCGCACAGATCCGTTAGAGGTCAGCAGGCGGTCGCGCCTGCCAAGGTCCGAGCGACACCTACAACGCCGAATGTCCCAAGGCTAAATGATTTTGCCGAAGAAGAGGACAGTTCGCTGCGCCTCGCGGAACTTTTTGAAGACATTGATACAAGGGATTAATCGAGGACCTGAGATGAAATACACGAGACTCTTCCTGTTTTTGCTCGCGATGCTTTTTAGCGGATCGCTGACTGCCTTTGGTCAGGATGGACCGCCTCCTACGGAGGATGGTCGGCCGCCTATGGACCGACCGGAGGGCCGTCGTCCTAACCTGCTCGCGGAGCTCGGCCTCTCGCCTGACCAGGTGCGCGAGATTCGTCGGATGAACCAAGGACATCGCCCGCAGATGATGCGAGCACAGCACAGAGTCGGTGAGGCTACCAAAGCGCTCGATATGGCGATTTACGCCGATACCTATTCTGAACCCGAGTATCAGGCTTGCCTCAAAGAGTTTCAGCTAGCTCAGGCGGAAGTCGCGCGTCTGCGGTTCGAAAGTGAACTCTCGGTACGAAAAGTTCTCACGCCGGAGCAACTCGTAAAGTTTCGAGGTATCCGGGAGCAATTTGCTCAGCAGCGAAGGGAGAACATGAAGAACCGGCGTGAGCGTCGGGATGGCCGTGGATTCGCCCCGAGGCGTGATGGTCCTCCAAACAAACCTATCAACTAAGTGTCGTCACCCCCCTGCAACAATCAAGTCGGTCCGGAAACGGACCGGCTTTTTTGGTGTTTGGCGATTCGAGGCCTTCGGTGTACCCTTTAGCAATCCCTTGACCCGGCTTCAACAGCGATCCTCTAAATGAATCCGATCACTAAATTTCTCGATGAACTTCAGGAAGTAAGTTTGCTCTTATGGAGTGCGTTCACGGGACTTTTTCGAAGACCGCGGTACGGTAGTGAGATACTCCGACAGATGGACTTGATCGGCGTCGGATCGCTTCCGATCGTCCTTCTTACCGGGTTCTTCACAGGCGGCGTTCTTGTTCTCCAAACATTCCCGACACTGCTCTACTACGGCATACATAACGAGGCCGGCCGCTCTGTTGCGACTTCCTTGATCCGAGAACTCGGCCCCGTTCTGACGGCCTTGATGGTTTCGGGACGCATCGGTTCGGCGATTTCAGCCGAACTTGGTTCTATGGTTGTCTCGCAGCAGATCGACGCGATGCGGGCACTGGGAGCTGACCCGATCAAGAAGCTTGTCGCCCCTCGCCTGCTGGCGTTGGTCTTCATGTTGCCGCTACTAACGGTCGCGGCGGACATATTTGGTATCCTCGGCGGTGGAACGGTAGCGTCCTATATCTTTGATCAGGACATCAACGTCTTCGTGGCATCGGTTCGAAACGGGATCTCGACCGAGGACATCCTTGGCGGGGTCATCAAGCCGTTTTTCTTCGGCCTGGTGATGGCCGGGCTCGCCTGTCATAAGGGGCTAAGTACGACGGGCGGCACGGTCGGCGTTGGACGGTCAACGATTAACGCGGTAGTGCTGTCGTCGATCTGGGTCATCATTTTCGATTTCTTTCTCGCCAAGGCGCTGCAGGCCGTCCTTGGTGTGGGCGTGATTTAATCGCTATACTTTGCGGAATTTATGTTCTCCTCAACTGAAACCGAACGCCCCGACATCGACGAGTCTATCCATGGGTCGATAGATCTCGAGGACGCGGTCGATCAGCCGAAGCGAACATTGTCCGCGATCGAGTTTCGCGACGTTCACCTCGCGTTCGACGATCATAAAGTTCTCGACGGCGTCAGCTTCACCGTCCGACGCGGTGAGACGAAGATCATCCTCGGTCGGAGCGGCGGAGGTAAGTCTACAGCGATCCGTCTTATTCTGGGTCTTATCAAACCCGACGCCGGGCAGATCCTGATAGACGGCGAAGACATTACCGACTACAGCGAAGAGGAAATGATGTCCATTCGCCAAAAGATCGGGATGGTGTTTCAAGAAGGTGCGCTGTTCGACTCGCTGTCCGTCTACGAGAACGTTGCGTACCGGCTCCGCGAACAGGGCGTCATCGATGAGAGCGAGATCGAGTCGGAGGTTCAGCGCATGTTGCGGTTCGTGGATCTCGAGGACGCGATAGACAAGATGCCCGATGAGCTTTCGGGCGGAATGCGTCGCCGCGTAGGCATCGCGCGAGCCCTTGTAGGCGATCCGGAGATCGTACTTTTTGACGAGCCGACTGCCGGTCTCGATCCGCCAACGGCGCGGACGATCTGCGAGTTGGCGATCAAGCTCCGCGACCTGCACGACGTGTCATCGATCTTTGTAACTCACGAAATGAATAACCTTCGGTATCTTTCCTCCGAGTACGCCACGGTCAACAGTCGGGGCGAGGTTAGCTACGAGAAGGAAGGCGAGAAACTTTGTTTGATAAATACGGAAGTGATAATGTTGCGAAACGGGCAGATAATCTTTAGCGGGTCGGACGAGAAGCTCCGGTCGAATGAGGATCAGTACATACAGCGCTTCATTCACGGCAAGTAAATAAACTGTGGAAACCAGGAAAACACTTACATTCAGTAAGCTCCGCGTCGGTATATTCGTGCTGCTCGGTCTCGCCGTACTTGGGTTTCTAATCATGAACTCGAGCGGCGACTTCAATCCTTTCAAGGAGAAGATGCGTCTTAAAGCGCGCTTCACCGCGGCAGATGGTCTTCGCGAAGGCTCGGAAGTTCAGCTCGCCGGTGTTCGTATCGGTAAGGTTGAAGCTGTGAAGTTTCTTCCGCCGGACAGTCCTGAAGATTTCACGGTTGAAGCGGTGATGCTAATTGACAAGGACCTCGACGAGGAACCGATCTCCGAACGCATACGGACGGATTCGAATGCACAGCTCGTTGCGACATCGCTGCTTGCCAACGACAAGATCATCAATATCTCGGTTGGTACGGCTAAAGGAACACCGGTGTCCGAGAACGACATTCTAGAGTCGCGCGTCGCGATCTCTGTTAACCAGCTGACGCAGACCGGTAATGATCTGCTCGAACAGATCAATCGCTTGGCAGTGCCGGCGAACGAGATCCTAAACAAGGCAAATCAGGGCGAGGGAACGATCGGCAGGATCGTCAACGACGAATCGCTGTATCGGAACCTCGATCAGGCGGTAGCCGAGACAAAGCTGACCGTTACAAAACTTCAAACGACTCTCGAGAAAGTTAATTCGGGTTCGGGCACCGCCGGAAAACTTCTCAATGATCCCGCTCTATATAACAGCCTGAACAAGACCGTGGCTACCCTCGAATCGATATCGAATGACATCAAGTCCGGTCGTGGTTCGGCGGGCAAGTTTTTCTCTGACGAACAACTTTATAACGAAACGCGTGCCGCAGTGCAGGAACTGCACGGCATCGCGGCCGACTTTAGGGTTATCTCGGGTGATCTGGTCGCGGGTCGCGGAAGCTTCGGCAAGTTCCTAAAGGACGAGCAACTCTATTCGGACGCGAAGGACACGCTCGCGAAGTTTAACTCGACCGCGGACAAGCTTGATTCGATCCTCGGTGACGCCAGGGCCGGCAAGGGGACGCTCGGTAAGTTCGTTACCGACGAGACGCTGTTCAACAACATCAACCAGACCGCTTCAAACTTCAATCAGCTTTCCAGCGAGAGCACCAAGCTCATTTATGACTTTCGTCAGAATCCGAAGAAGTATCTACGCATAAAACTCAGCATATTCTAGCTTCGGCGGTATTTCGGTCCGCGGATAACGCGACCGTTGACGGTCGCGTGCACGGAAGACTCACCCGCTATCTTATTTCAGCGGAATCCTTGACTTAGGCTGCATAGACAACGTATATTCTCCGAATATGCATCAGATATGCGTGTTCTGGTGTATATCGGAACGTTGTGCTATGCAGAAGACCGAGCGTCAAAACCGAATACTGGATGTTATAGCGAGCCGGCGGATATCGCGACAAGACGAACTTGTCGGGGAGTTGCGGGCGTCTGGGTTCGAGGTGACCCAAGCCAGTGTTTCCCGTGACCTCGACGAGATAGGCGTTGTGAAGGTCGACGGCCGTTATTCTCGTGCTGAATTGAATGATGCGGTACCGAGTCCGTTTGGACTGAAAGCTATCGACACTGCCGGCGACAACATGATCGTGTTGAAGTGTTCATCGGGCCTCGCGTCAGCCGCGGCAGTTCAAATCGACGCCGAAGAGATAAACGAGATCGTCGGGAGTCTCGCAGGCGACGACACGATCTTTATTGCGGTGCGGAACGCTCACGAACAGAAGTCCGCGGTAAAGAAGCTGCGTGCGTTGTTCACGCAACGGTAGAACAAGGGGCAAGAAAAAGATGACGACAATTGATATCGACAAGACAGGTTCGGCAACCTCGCCGCTAAATATAGAACGACGAGTAACCGTTGTCGCAGGGATCGACCTCCCTCGCGCCGGCGATGTGGTTGTTGTAAAAGCACTGACCGAGTCGGTCACGTACGGCAATCTCGAGTTGCCGAGCGGACGACTGGCAAGGATCAACCGCGGAGACGTTCTGCTCGGTGTGCTGGGAAAGCGACGTGCACTGAAGGGTTTTGTCGGGGATGTTCCGGCGACCCTTAGCGCGGGAGATCGTCTTCACCTCCTTAACATGGGCGGTGTTATCGGCGAATGCAAAGGCCATCACTCTTCCCTGTCGGATGCGATCGAGGTCGAGGTGATCGGTGCGGCATCGGACGAGAACGGATCGCCCCTGAACATCGCCGACGTCGGACTGGATCTCGCGGCGACACTTATGCCAAGCGCTCCGATCGTCGTTGTCGCCGGGTCGTGCATGAACTCCGGTAAAACTGTTGCGGCCGTCGAGATCATTAAGCAGGCTTCAAATGGGGGTCTGAAAGTAGCGGGTGCAAAACTAACCGGGATCGCATGTCTGCGGGATACGCTCAACATGCAGGACCACGGAGCTTTCGTGACCGCGAGCTTTCTCGACTGTGGTTTGCCGTCGACGGTCGATAACGATCAACTGCCGTCAGTAGCTCGCGGAGTTTTCAATCACCTCAATTCGTTTCACCCTGACCTTATCGTCGCAGAGCTTGGCGATGGGATCGTGGGCGGATACGGCGTCGACTCGATCCTCAACGACCAGGAGTTTCGGGATGCGGTCTCTTCGTTCGTCTTCTGCGCGTCGGATTACGTTGGCGTGATCGGTGGCGTGACGGTTTTGAACGAGATGGGAATCAAGGTCGATGTGGTCGCCGGTTCGGTTACCGACTCGAAGATGGGTGAAGACTTTGTCCGCGACCAATTCGGACTCGACGCCGGGAACGCTCGTCGCGATGGAGAACGACTTTTTAGTTTGATCGAGAAGTCGCTACAGCGGGAGGCAAGGCTCGCCGCATGAAAACACGGGTAGCGATATTTGGTGGCTCCGGTTACGGCGGGAGTGAGTTGATGCGGATCCTGATGTTTCATCCGGATGTCGAGATCGCACTAGTAACGGCGAATGAGCACGCCGGAAAACGCGTCGGCGATGTGCACAGAAATTTAATGGGTCTGACGCAGATGGTCTTCGAACCGGCGCCGTCTGACTTGTCGACGCTCGATGATATCGATGTCGCATTCTTTGCACTTCCCCACGGCCAGGCTCTAAACCTGATTCCACAACTACCGGCGAATGTGAAGGCGATCGATCTCTCGGGTGATTTCCGTATCGATGATGCCGAAGTGTTTGCGCAGTTCTACAAACTCGAGCACACGGCCGGTGAACTGCAGAAGAAGTTTATCTACGGCCTGACGGAGACAAATCGAGAAGCGATAGCTGAGGCCCAGTACATTGCAAACCCGGGCTGCTTTGCCACGGCAACTTTGCTTGCGATCGCACCGATGGTGAAGAGCGGTCTGCTGACCGGCAAGGTGATCGTTGATGCGAAGACTGGATCGAGCGGATCGGGTGCGAAGCCTGCGGCGAACACTCACCACCCGCAGCGGACCAATTCGTTCTACGCGTACAAGCCATTCACGCATCAGCATGTGCCCGAGATCGAACAGCATCTCGGACGCGTCGGCGAGTTCGACAACGACCTCATCTTCATGACGCACAGTCTTCCCGTCTCGCGTGGGATCTTTGCGTCGTGCTACATGGAGACGAAGGCGAATCTGACGAACGAGGATCTGAAAAATATTTACGTGACGTTTTACGAAGGATCGTTCTTTGTGCGGCTGATCGATGGATCGCCGGACATCAACTGGGTTAAGAACACCAACTTTTGCGATATCGGTACGTTTTCCAACGGCAATCAGATCGTCGTGTTCTCCGCGATCGACAATCTGGTAAAAGGCGCGGCGGGACAAGCCGTGCAGAACATGAACTTGATGCTCGGCCTCGACGAACGAACCGGGCTGACCTTTGTTGGCGGGAATCCGTAGGACGGGCTGTTAGCCCGTCATCAAACGGACTAACAGTCCGTTTTACGAAGTATGAAATTCACTGACATCCAGCAGACCGAGGACCAGTTCCAGGTCGCGACTTACAAGAAGATGGGTATCTCCGTCGAACGCGGCGAAGGTTCGTGGATCTGGACCAGCGAGGGCGAGAAGTATCTTGATCTCTACGGCGGACACGCAGTCTGCGCGACCGGGCATTGTCATCCGCACGTGGTGGAAGCAATCCGTGAACAAGCGGGCCGAGTTCTCTTCTACTCGAACCTTGTCTACTCGGAAGTCCGCGGACGCGCGGCTGAGAAGCTTGCGTCCGTCGCACCGCCGACCCTGAACAAAGTGTTCTTCTGCAACTCCGGAACGGAGGCAAATGAGAACGCGATGCGTGCAGCTCGTTTTACGACCGGTCGTGAAAAGGTCGTTTCGTTCTCAGGCGGATTTCACGGTCGAACTGCCGACTCGATCTCTGCGACATTTCTCGGCAAGTATCGTGACATCGGAAAGCCGAACGTGCCGCTTCACGTCGAGGCGAAGTTTGGCGATATTGAAAGTGTTCAAGCTGTCGCGGATCACGAAACTGCTGCGATCATTCTCGAGCCGATCCAGTCGATGGCGGGTGTCACCGAAGCACCGCCGGAGTTTTTCCGTCAGTTGCGCGCGCTGTGTGACGAGCGAGGTATCGTGCTCATATTCGATGAGGTCCAAACCGGAGTCGGTCGAACCGGCAACTGGTTCTTCGCCGGCAGCGAACTCGCGGGCGGGGTCGAGCCGGACATCGTTACGTTGGCGAAATCGTTGGGAAGCGGCGTGCCGGTCGGAGCTTGCTTGATGAATGATCGTGTTTCGTCGGGCATAAAGGAGAACGATCTCGGTACTACGTTCGGAGGAGGAATGCTCGCGATGGCGGCAGTCCTTGCGACGCTTGAAGCGATCGAAGCAGACGGAATGGTTGCGAACGCCGTGGTAGTTGAGAATCATCTCCGCTCGGCGCTCGAAGGTGTCCCCGGAATAGTCGGTATCCACGGTAAGGGTTGTGTGCTCGGGATCGAGTTCGATTCGACTTGTGCTCCGGTTCACGCGTCGCTGCTTTCGAAGAAGATCATTACAGGAACGTCGAGCAATCCAAAAGTTTTGAGATTGCTGCCGCCGATCAACACGAGCACCTCCGAAATAGACCTTCTCGTCGAATCACTCAAGCAGAGTGCTACGGCTGCCGCATCATGACAGATTTTCTACGAACATCGGATTACTCTACCGCGGAGCTGTCGAAGATCGTCGACTCCGCGCTTGCCTTTAAGGCGGGAAAGATATCGTCGCGTCCATTCGACGGTAGGTCGGTCGGTCTCGTCTTTTTCAATCCGTCGCTTCGGACTCGTGCGTCGATGCAGGTAGGTGTCTACGAACTCGGCGGCAACCCCGTGATCCTCGAACCCGGCAGTACGTCATGGTCGCTCGAGCATCGCGAAGGTGTCGTCATGGACGGAAATAAGACGGAACACCTGAAGGAATTTGTCCGCGTGCTCGAGCGATATGTCTCGGCGATCGGCGTCCGCACATTTGCGGAGTTGAAGGACTGGGAGACCGAGCGCACCGATCCGATCCTCAACGCATTCGCTGAGTACGCGAGCGTCCCGGTGATCAATCTCGAATCGGCGATGCACCATCCATGTCAGTCGATGGCGGACATGATGACCATTCGCGAGAACCTTGGCGGCGGTAAGAAGAAAGTTTTGCTGACATGGGCCTGGCATCCCAAACCTTTACCGATGGCGGTGCCAAACAGTTTCGCTCTCGCGGCCGCGCAGTTTGGACATGATCTTCGGATCGCACATCCGGTCGGCTACGATCTGGATAGCGAATTAGTTAGCGAGCTCGAACGGCAGGCGAAGGATAACGGCGGGAGCGTCGAGTTTACGAATGACGCCAACGAAGCATTTGACGATGTCGAAGTCGTCTATGCCAAGAGTTGGGGCGGAAGTCAGTTCTACGGAAACAACGATGCCGACATGGCGCATCGTGCCGAGTTCAGACAGGACTGGATCGTCGACGAATCGAAGATGTCGCGATCGAACGATGCGATCTTCATGCACTGCCTTCCGGTTCGCCGAAATGTGATCGTGACGGATGGCGTCATCGACTCCGCTCGATCGGTTGTCATCGATGAGGCAGAGAACAGACTCCATATTCAGAAGGCGATCATGACGGAGCTGATGAAATGAACATCGAAACACTTGATCTGCTTCGCGAGGCGCTTCCCTACATCCAGAGGTTCAAGGGAAAGACGTTTGTAATAAAGTTCTCCGGCAAGGTGACGGAAGACAAGGCGACGCTTCTTTCGCTGGCCGAAGAACTGGCTTTGCTGCATCAGGTCGGCATCCGGATCTGCGTTATACACGGCGGCGGAAAACAACTGACAGAATTGGCGCAAAAGCTTGGAGTAGTACAGACCGTCATTCAAGGCCGGCGCGTGACGGACGACGATACGCTTGATCTGGCAAAGATGATCTTTCGCGGAAAGATCAACACGGAGATCTTGTCGGCGCTACGCCACCGCGGGATCGAGGCCGTTGGGTTGTCGGGGATCGACGGCGGAGTGGTCAAAGCCGAGCGGCGTCCGCCAAGGGATGTCGTCGTCGACAAGCGAACCGGCGAAACTGAGACGGTCGATTTTGGCCATGTCGGCGATGTTGTCGAAGTCGACACGAGGTTGATCCACCTACTTCTCGAGAGCGGCTATCTCCCGGTCATTTCGTCGCTGGGTGCGGATGACGAGGGCAAGATATATAACATCAACGCAGACACCATCGCCTCGGAGATCGCCGCCCGGCTTGAGGCAGAGAAATTGATCCTGCTTTCCGACGTGAATGGAATTTATCTCGACCCGAATGATGAGTCGACGAAGATCGAGCGGCTCAGTGTCGCGGAAGCCCGTTCGATGATCGAAACCGGCAAGGCAACCGGTGGAATGATCCCCAAGCTTGAGAACCTGATCTCGCTTCTCGAGCGTGGTGTTGAATCGGCTCACGTGATTGGTGGGAATAGCCGGAATGGATTGCTAGCCGAAGTCTTCACGGACGAAGGTACCGGCACGATGATCGTTAGAAATTAGTTTCTTAACGCAGAGAACGCGGAGATCGCGGAGGGGACATCTTAAATACCTCCGCGGTCTCCGCGGTCTCTGCGTTAAAAAAAAGAACCGCTCGAAAGCGGTTCCTCTCAGAAATGGTGCTGAGGGCGGGACTCGAACCCGCACGGATTACTCCACACGCCCCTCAAACGTGCGCAGCTACCAATTACGCCACCTCAGCAAATTCTCAAAAAACTATTTATTGGCCGGAGCCGTGTTCGCGTTGCTCGACTGAGCCGCGGCGGCGTTTGCATCTGCTGCTGCAGCGTCTGTCGCCGGAGTCTCGATCAATGCGCCATTCGCATTGTCAGTAGCGGCATTCGTATTGGCATTGGTCGTCCCTTGCTCGACGGTTGATTCAACGGGTGCCTCGCCAGTGCCGCTAAGCACGGAGATGTTTCCGCTAAACGCCGGCATCGAGATAAACAACGCACTCAGCATGAAGATGATCGCAGCAGCGATCGTGAGCTTCGACAAGACCGACGCAGTTCCGCGCGGGCCAAACGCAGCGCTCGAGACATTGCTCGTGAATAGAGCACCGGCGTCCGTTTTACCCGGCTGCAAAAGAACCGCGGCGACGAGCACAAAGCAGGAAACAAAGAAAATTGTGTATAAGACGTATAGCAACTTACTTGACCACCTATCTCATTTATAATTCACGATCTTCGCAAAGCTCTCGGCGTCGAGACTTGCTCCGCCGACAAGTGCTCCGTCAACATCTTCCTGAGACATCAACTCGGCGATATTCTCGGGCTTTACCGAACCGCCGTAAAGAATTCTCATTCCGTCAGCGACCGCTTTTCCGTGAACTTCCGAAATGCACTGGCGAATAACCCCATGCATTTCTTGAGCCTGTTCAGGCGTCGCGGTTTTACCCGTGCCGATCGCCCAGACAGGCTCGTAAGCGATAATAATACGTTCCGTGTCCGCGACTGTCAAACCACCTAATCCGCCTTGCAATTGCGTTTTTACGACGCTTTCGGCATTGCCCGCCTCGCGTTCGGCAAGCATCTCACCGACGCAGACGATCGGTGTTAGCCCCGCCTGCAGTGCTGACTTTATCTTCGCATTCACCGTTGCATCGGTCTCGCCGTAGAACTGTCGACGCTCCGAGTGGCCGATGATGACATGCGAGCACCCTACATCCTTGACCATATCCGCCGCGATCTCGCCCGTGTGTGCTCCGTGCTTCGACTCGGCGGCGCAGTCTTGCGCCGACACACGAACGTTGGATCCTTCGAGGCGAGAAGCGACGGTGTTCAATGCGGTGAACACCGGAGCGATCACGACCTCACAATGATTCGCGTTCGCTACGAGAGGCTTCAATGCAAGCGCGGTATCGACCGCGTCCCCAAGTAGCTTGTACATTTTCCAGTTACCTGCGATTACTGGTTTTCGAAGTTTTTCAGCACTCATAGTCTATTTTGTCGTCGTGTATCTTGAGGCATCGGTAGGCTTGCTAACCTTTACCTCGCCCGCATCAGTAGCGGTCGCGATATTTTCCGCTTCCGTCGCGTCTTGAGGAGGTGGACCAATACCCAGTTGGAAAACCAGGTGTTGTCGAAAATCTTCAAAGGCGCTGTTCACCATTGCATCGTAAAAGTTGTTATTTTCTAATTTCTGAACATCCCCTTGAGCGAAGGCGAAACTCGCGGCGGACACATCAACAGGATCATAATTAATGGTCTTGGCGGGGATCGATTCCAATTCAAACTCATATGTTTGATTCTGAGATGGCAAGCTGACATCGAACTTCCAGGTTATGAGAATACCGGGACTGTAGGTCCGCTCAGCTCTTGGTAGATTGTCTTCTTTTGTGTCGTGATAAATCGAATCCTTAAATGTCGTTTCGTAAGTAAACAGAAACTTGGCACACTCGCCGGCGCAACTATTGCTAAGCTCGAGAATATCTTGCGGGAAGACCTGGCTTAGAGCCGTACGGACAACCTCCAACAGATTAGCCTCGCGCCGAAGCATTTTCTCGTCAGAGAAGCTATCCCCTAACGGCAATACCTTGTCGACTTCAAATTCAGATTTGATTTCTTCGACGAGGGTCTCGCTAACATCAAGCCTCCGCACGAAAGCGACCTCGACCTGATAATTCCCCGTCTCCTTGGCGTAACGCAGGATCGCCGATAGAGCATCCGCAGCTGCAGGATCGTAGTCCGCGTTCAACTTTGACCGGTAGCCGGTCTCGGCCGAGTCGTAAAGATCTTGCAATCGTTCGGCGGCGGTCGGTGACCACCTGCCTTTCGGATGTGTTTTCAAATAGGACCGATACCCCGATGCCCGGCCACCCTCGTTCGCGAGGTTCCAGCTTTTGACGTCGTCGAAATACTCATTTGTCCAAACCGCAAGGAACATCACTCCGACCGCTAGAGCAGTCGCCGGGAGCGCGGTCTTGAGCGGAAACTGAAAGAAACGATTTGGCTTTTTCTGTGTGTCGCCGGGGTCGGGTAGATCGCGAAGATCGTCATTCGACTCCAAATAGTCTGTATCGCCTTTAGCCGATGCTTCGAGAAAATATTTACGAAACAATTCGATCTTCTCAACCGCGTCCTCCGCGACGTCAATGTCGTACAAGTAGACCGTTCGAACGCCTTCGTCGAGTACCAGATCGATCTGCGTTCGTTTATATTGCCCGGCCTCGTACTTGTGTGTGTTCTTTACCGTGACGAGCTTGTCGATGGACTGGTAGTCGACATAACCGTCTCGAAGATCGATAAGGTAGCGTCGTGTAACCAGAAGACGACTGCGAGAGCTCGCGGGTCGCACCAGCTCATGAACGCCTCTGATTAAAAGGAAGACAGCGACGACTGTTAAGGTCCCAAAAAGAAATACGAGAGCACTATTCCACCGGAAGAAGTTCGACAAAAGAAACAGGAGAATCAGCCACGCGGCTCCAATCCCGGCTAATACCAACCGCCCATACACGGTAGACGTCGCAATCGTTACAGCGTTCTCACCAGCCTGTATTTCGGGTAATCGATGCTTGATTTCAGCCGGGAGTTTACTAAATGGGATTTGGGGCATTTAACTATGCCTTGTCGTCAAGAGCCGCGACTCCGGGCAGTACGTCGCCGGCGAGAAACTCAAGCGTTGCTCCCCCGCCAGTAGAAATGTGCGAGATCTTTTCCGCAAGGCCGGCTTGATTGACCGCCGCAACCGAATCGCCGCCACCGACGATCGATGTCGCGCCTTTCTCGGTCGCATCGGCGACCGCCTTTGCGATGGCAACTGTCCCTTCGTCAAACGGTTTCTCCTCGAACATACCCATCGGACCGTTCCAGACGATCGTCTTCGCGCCATCGAGTGCTTGTTTGAATAGTTCGATCGTCTCGACGCCGATATCGAGTCCGATAAGACCCGTGTTTGTGAACGCGATCGGGATCGTCTTCCGAGAGTTGAGCGGATCGTAGGAATCGACTACTTGATGATCGGTCGGCAGAATGAGTTCGACACCGGCATCCTTTGCCTTCTGTTCGATCTCGAGAGCCTTCGGCATCATTGCATCTTCAACGAGCGACTTCCCGACCGTGAATCCCTGCGCTTTGAAAAACGTGTACGCCATCGCACCGCCGATCAAAAGCTTGTCGACCTTCCGCTCGATGAGTGATTCGATTACAGGGATCTTGTCAGAAACTTTCGCACCGCCGAGTATCGCGACGAACGGACGCTCCGGATCGTGAAGCGCCTTCCCGAGAAACTCGAGTTCTTTCTCCATCAGTAACCCCGCGACGCAAGTATCGACGTGATGAGTGATCCCCTCAGTCGATGCGTGAGCCCGATGTGCGGTTCCGAATGCGTCATTGGCGTAGACATCGCAAAGATCGGCAAGCTGTTTTGAAAACTCCGAGTCGTTCTTTTCTTCCTCGGCGTGCAGTCGAAGATTTTCCAAAAGAAGTATCTGACCAGACTGTAATCCGTTTGCGGCCGCAATCACACTTTCGCCGACACAGTCTTGGGCAAAGAACACACGGTCGTTTTTGATCTCAGCTTTTCCAACCGCGGTCGCGTCGTTAGTCGAGGCAGGCCCATCGGTAACATTTCCAGACGTCTCCTGAAGCGACGGTAGCCTTCGCAGATATTCGTAGACCGGATTCAGGCTATACTTCGCGCTGTCGTACGCCACCCCTTTTTCTTCGGCCTTCTTCTTATCCTTCAGCGGACGACCGAGATGAGACGCAAGAATGACCTTGGCCCCTTCAGAGATCGCATACTCGATCGTCGGCAGTGCGCCGATAATCCTTGTGTCGTCTTCGATCACGCCGCCTTTGATCGGGACGTTGAAATCGACGCGAATAAAAACTCGCTTGCCGGCAATGTCGACGTCCTTGATTGTTTTCTTGTTCATATCAGAAACCTGCCGGCTACTGTTTAGTAACTTTGAGATAGGACGCGGTCTTCTTCGCCTTCAGATCCTTTCGTCCCGGTGCAAACACTTCGCAATCCGCCGGCTCGGCTCCTGCCTGCGGTTCATCCTTGCAGAGGGTCGCAGTATAGCCGTCCTTCACACGGATCGACGACGCCTGATCATTTCCAAGCTTTTTGAATTCGCCTTTGCTCGCAGAGAAAGTCCCGACATCAAACCCCTGCATCTTTCCAACCTCGGACGCATCCTCGTAAAGGACAACCGGAAGCTTTTCGTCGTCGGGAGACTTGTCGGAAAGATCGGTTACTTCGATAAAAGAGATAGTGTTTGAAAACCGCAGATTGTGTCGGCCTTCCTCATGATTCTCGCAATCACCCGCACCGCGATAGTTTCTTCCTTCTTCCGAACATAGACGGACGCTGTAGCCCTTCGCGACGATGATAGAGCGAGCCTGGTTATCATTGATCTTCCCAAACTCAGCTCGGAACGACCTATACATTCCGGGTCCAAAGCTCTGGCCACGACCCTGCCAGTTCAATTGTTCGTAGACCATCAGCGCGGTTGCTGAGCCGGCCGGAGCCTGAGTAGATCCGGTCGCAGTCGGGGTCGCGGTCGCAGCTGCAGGAAGCGGGCCCTTTCGGACATGAATGAAATTGAAATCGATCGACGTTAGGTTGTGGGTCCCTTCCCCGAACTCTTCACACTTCCCCGTCCCGTCTTTCTCCGCACAAAAACGCACGAAATAGTCTTTCGAGACTTTTACGGACGCCTCGGTCGAACCAAGCTGCTTTCCGTTTACCTGAAATGTGCCTACCGGGATGGGCTGGCTTTGCCCACCTCCATCCCGGCCGTTGTAGATCTGCACTCCTTCGCTTTGCGCAGCGGCAAGCGACGGCGAGAGCAGAAGCAGAAAGACGATGACAGCAGATGTGAGAATACTGGCTCGCATATGTCCTCCTATTTTTAGAGACCTTTGTCAGCGATAAACTTCACGAGATCGCGCACACGGCACGAGTAGCCCCATTCGTTGTCGTACCAGGAGAGGATCTTGATCGCGGTCCCGCCGATGACTTTTGTGTTTTCTGCGTCAACGATCGACGAGTTCGGATTGCCGCGGAAATCGATCGAGACGAGCGGCTCCTCGCTGAACGCGAGAATGCCCTTGAGATCTTCGTTGGCAGCGTCCTTTAGAACCTGGTTCACTTCTTCCGTCGATGTTTCCTTCTCGACGTTCATAACCACGTCAACGAGCGAAACGTTAGGAGTCGGAACGCGGACCGAGATACCGTCAAACTTACCCTTCAGTTCGGGAATGACGAGCGCTACAGCCTTCGCGGCACCGGTCGAAGTTGGGATCATCGATAGTGCAGCCGCACGAGCACGTCGGAGGTCCTTGTGCGGAAGATCGAGAAGCTGTTGGTCGTTTGTGTAACTGTGAATCGTGTTCATGAGTGCGTTCTTGATGCCGAACTTCTCATGAATGACCTTTGCTACGGGTGCGAGGCAGTTAGTGGTGCACGACGCATTGGAGATGATGTTGTGATTCGCCGGGTCGTACATGTTCTCGTTAACTCCGAGAACGATGGTGATGTCCTCACCCTTTGCCGGAGCGGAGATGATCACTTTTTTGACCGGACCCCGCAGGTGCTTTGCCGCGTCTTCCGCCTTTGTGAAACGTCCGGTCGACTCGATAACGATCTCGGCTCCAACCGACTCCCAGTCGATCGCGGCCGGATCCTTCTCGGAGAAAACCTTGAACGAGTCGCCGTCGACGTTGATCATGTCGCCCGACGCGCTGATCTCGTTGTCGAGATTGCCCATGATCGAGTCGTACTTGAGCAGATGAGCGAGCGTTTTTGTATCGGTCAGATCGTTGACCGCAACGAAGTCAATATCGTTATCGCCGAGGCACGTACGCATGACGTTACGTCCGATTCGGCCGAATCCATTAATGCCAACTTTGATAGCCATTTCTAAAGATCATCCTCCAAAAAAGCGTGGTTTATTAAAAGGTTCAAGATACCGTAATCAGGGTGAAACTCCAAAAACCGATCTCTCTCAGATGCAGGAATTTGTTGAAACTATCCCAATTTGAGCGACGTAGTACCCGATTGAGTTTTTTGCTTTACCGAACTAGCTTATCAAAGCCTGGAGCAATCCGATAATGACAATTCGCCGCAGCCGGAAGCTGCTTTTCTTCACCATAGTTGCGTTCGTATTTACCCTTGGCACCGATGATATAACGGCTCAGGGTGAATCTGTCGCCCAGAATGTCGACAAACCGTTGGCGACGGATGTGCTGAACTCGACTCGCATCACCACGCCTCCGGCCGCGCGTGACTTTGGCGCGCTCGCTCGTGCGAATGTTACGAATACGAACTTCGTCCGGGTAGGCGTAGATGCCGGTCAACCGCTATCGCTGACGCTCGATGACGCGATTCGAAAAGCTCTGGAGAATAATAACAGCATCGAACTCACTCGCGACGACGTGCGATTTCAGGAGACCGAGATACGCCGTGTGCTTGGCCTCTATGACCCGGTGTTTAGGATTTCGCCTTCGTATCTCCACAATTCATCGACCGGTTCGGCGGCGACAAACGACTTCCTGGTAAATTCAAGCTTCCTTCACTCGATTCGCCCGGGCGGAGGCGACTACGAGGTCTTCTTCAACAACGCTCGTACCGAGAATGCGTTTTCGCAGGCTCAAACGACCGGCGGAACTGCTACATCGCTCGGTAACGCCGCGATCTATTCTTCGTCGTACGGCGTCCGGTTCAATCAACCGTTATTCCGGAATTTCAAGATCGACCAGACACGACGTGCGTTAAAGATCGCGAAGCGTCGTCTCGAACAGACTGACGCAGACTTTCGTCGTCAGACCATCGATATCATCGCTCAGGTACAGCGCACTTATTGGGATCTGGTTTTTGCACTCCGCGACCAGCAGAATCGAATCGCGAACCTGGATCTGACGAAGGAAAACTTGCGTCAGGTCGAAGCACGGATCGAAGCGGGGGCCGCCGCACCAATATCGCGTGCGGAGGTTGCGACCGAGCTTGCTAATCGTGAGGGCGATGTCCTCGCCGCAACGCAGCAGGTTTCCGTCACCGAGAATGCTCTCAAGCAGTTGATATTGCGAGACGCGACGAATGCGGAGTGGGTGTCAACCTACGTTCCGACCGATAAGCCCGCGTTTAGCGTGGACAGTGTAAATCTCGACAATGCAGTAAAAGATGCGATCGATAATCGCTACGAGATGCGCCGGCTCCGTCTTGAGAAAGACGTGAATCTGATCGACGTTGCGTATTTCCGAAATCAAACTCGTCCGCGAATCGACTTTAACGCGACGTTCTCGCTCGAGGGGCTTTCAAGGGGAACGGGTATAACGGACCCGACGACGGTTCCGCAGTTCAACGGCAACGACGCTACGCTCTTGGAACGGGTTAATGCCCTGTCGGGGTTTCATGGATTGCCTACGATCACGAATCCGAACGTCGTCATTCCCGGTGTGCCTAGTTATTTGGTGGGCGGATTTAATCGCTCGCTCGCGAACACGTTTCGCAGCGATGCGCCTAACTATTCATTTGGCGTGACGATCGAGTTCCCGTTCCGCAACCGAAGTGCGAAAGCAGCCCTCGCCGGTTCGCTTGTGACGCAGAATCAGATCGAGACCCGGCTGCGTCAGGAAGAACAGGTTGTTATGGTCGAAGTGCGAAACTCCGTCCAAGCGGTGGAGACTGCACGTCAGCGTGTTCTGACAGCTCGTCGGGCTCGTGAGAATGCGGAGGAGTTGCTCAAGGGTGAACGTGCGTTGTTCGATAGCGGCCGTTCGACGACATTCCTTCTCTTCCAGCGTGAGAATTCACTCACTAACGCTCGCAATGCAGAGATCCGTGCTGAGACCGATTACAACAAGGCGCTCGCGGACCTGCAGCGTGCCACATCGACGACGTTCCAAATGAACAACATCACCGTGAACACGCCGACAAACGATCATTGATCTATCGAGAGGATCCTGTCTGATGAAAGAGGCCGTCTGAAAAGACGGTCTCTTTTTGTTCTTGAGAGCGCTCGACACGTTCGTCGAGGTCATCTTTCAAGTTTCAAATTTCAAATTTGAATTTTGCATAACTCACGTCAGTCAGTGTTTCAAATTTCAAATATGAAATTTGAAATGTCGTACAATCTTCCCCGTGAAGATCTCGGTCGCGATCATTACCTTAAACGAAGAGCGGAACATTGCCGACGCGATCGCGTCGGTTGAATGGGCCGACGAGATCCTTGTTGTCGATTCCGGAAGCGAAGACCGGACGCGCGAGATCGCTGAATCGCTCGGTGCGCGGGTTATCGTCAATGAGTGGCCCGGATTCTCGGATCAGAAGCAGTTTGCGACTGATGCCGCTTCGAATGACTGGATCCTAAGCCTTGATGCCGACGAGCGAGTTTCACCCGAACTAAAGAACGAGTTGTTCGAGATCGCAGCTAACAGTTCTCCCGGCCATGGCTACCGAATTCCACGTCTCTCTTATTACATGGGCCGGCCGATCCGTCACGGAGGTTGGTATCCCGATCTCCAGCTTCGATTTTTTGATCGACGCATGGCCCGGTGGAACGGCGCAGTAATTCATGAGTCGGTGAAGATGAGCAACGGGGCTGAGCCCGGTCGTCTGCAAGGCGAGCTCATTCATTACTCGGTTCGCGACACCGCGGAGCATGAGCGAATGATTGCCGAACGCTACGCCCCGCTCGGGGCGCGAAAAATGTTCAGCGAGGGTAAGCGAACCTCCCCCGCGAAGGCCGTCGTGTCCTCCTGGCTTGCTTTCGTTCGATCCTACTTTCTCCGTTTGGGTTTTCTAGATGGCTTCCCCGGATTTTGCATCGCTTATTTTTCCGCTCATCACGCGATGATGAAGCACCTTCATCTTATTGAGCTGCAAAAAGAACGGCCGAGCGATGACGTCTGAGCGGCCGCTACAACTTATGCGCTTCCGGCCACATCATATATTCAGTTTTCGGCACGAGTAAGCTATATTGCTTATATGCATCGAAGTAACACCCCCGTAAAACTTGTTCTTCTCGCGATAGTCCTGACCGGAGCCTCATCGGTGCTGGCTCAGAAAGGTATCGACACGCAGACGACGACCATAAAGACCGAGACCAACAAAACGACCACATGGAAGACCGAACCACCCTCAAGGTCGTTTGATTGGGGGAAAGGAAAGACCGAGGTACGCGACCGTCTGCCGAATCCTTACAAGCTCGCCGCTCGTCGTGATGTTCTTATCGAGAACATCATGCAGATCCTCAAGGACCGGAAGATGGTTATCGATGAGGCCTCGTCGCGACTTGCTGACGGCATCATCATCACGCAGCCTTTTGTCTTCGCTAAAGGACCCGTCAGTACTCAGAATGCTTTACGACGCTACGGCGTCCTCGACTTCTCGGACACGGCGTGGTCGCGCGGTCAATACACGTTGTTGATCGAGGTGCAGTCGATCGATGGCGTTCAGAACAATGTCGCGGTTAATGCAAAGGTCGAGGGACGGGCGGGCGACGGTGTTTCAGCCGGTTCATGGACGGCGGTGCCCAGCTCCGGTCTGGCCGAAGACGAATTCCTCGCAAAGATCGTCGAGATGGTTACGGGAGAGGTCGTCGACAAACCGGCAAAGCCGACAGATCAATAGTTATGTTTTTGCGTTTCCTTACCCTCACGATCCTGGCTCTGACAATTGTCGGTGGAGCGACAGTAGCAAACGCACAGGCAGATGTGCTGCCGGATGCGTCTTCCCGTTCGGGCCGGCCGCGTGGCGATGATGCACCTCAAGGTCTTCGCGAGATGCTCGCGAAACAGCGAACCGAGCGAGACAAGAAGGAATACCAGGACCTCCTCGACCGCGGTGACGAAGCACTCCGACTTACAAAGCAGCTTGAAGCTTCCTACGAACAGCACGGCGGATTCTCGCAGGAGGATCGTATTAGACTTGAATCGCTTGAGCGAACCGTTTCGAAGATCCGTAAGGAGCTTGGTGCCTCGGACGACGCGGCTGCTGAGAAGGACGCTATTACTCCTGCTCTTGAGCAGGAACGGAACCCCTCCAACATGGAGGAGGCTTTTACATTTTTAAAGTCTTCAACCCTCAAGCTGGTCGACGAGTTAAAAAAGACGACGCGTTTCAGCGTGTCGGTAGTTGCGATCCAAAGCTCCAACACGATAATGAAACTTGTGCGTTTTCTGCGCATCAAGAAATAGCGAAGTATGACGATCTCTCGCCTCGCTTCCCTCTCTCTCGTAACACTTCTCCTTTCAATTTCAATCGCAGCTCAGGCGGATGACGATGTCGTCAAGGTTGATTCGTCCGTCGTTGTCGTCAACGCGACGATCACCGATGGTGGCGGCAAGTATGCAGCGGGGTTGAAGGAGAGTCAGTTCTCGATATTTGAGGACGGCGTCCAGCAGACGATCAATTTCTTTGCAGCGGAAGAGACGCCATTCGCCGCGGTCATTCTTCTCGACACCTCGGGCAGCATGGAGTCCCGCGTCAGTCTCGCGCGTTCAGCGACGATACGATTCCTCGAAGGACTTCGTGAATCTGACAACGCGGAGATCTATCGATTCGATTCGAAGGTTGTTCTCGTGCAGAAGTTTTCGAATAGTCGTGACGTCAGTGACAGGTTATTCGATCTAAAGGCTGACGGGATGACTTCGCTAAACGACGCGGTCTATCAGGCGGCGGTCGATCTTTCCGGACGACCGGAGAAACGTCGGGCGATCATTGTTCTCTCAGACGGTGCTGACACGTACAGCGGGAAATCGTCGGACAAGGCACTCAAGGCCGCCCTTGCGGCAAACGCTTTGATCTATACGGTCGATATGTCGGCGGTCGATACAAGCGGCAGACAGCGAGCGCAGAATCAGGGTGTGCTGCGAAACTTCGCGGAGAAGACCGGCGGGACGTTTATTTCGACACCGGGCGGAGTTGCGATGCGTGACGGGTTTAAGAAGATCGTCGAGGAGCTCGGCGTTCAATACACATTAACGTACCAGCCGAAGAATCTTGCGAAGGACGGAAAATGGCGGACGATAGAGGTTCGCGTCGCCAAGCCAAATCTTACGATCCGTACCCGAAAGGGTTATCACGGGGCGAAGTGACGGCGGAGCAAGTGGCTTCTTTTTGTGGGCAGCGAGTTTTCTCGCTAGGACTCATTAGGCTCCGCTAGGAGCGACATGTTTGTAGAGCTTTGGTCTGAAAAAAACCGAGCTCCGTAGGAGCGACAGATCTGTCGCTCCTACGGAGCTCGCGGTCGTTAACTCAAATACGATTCTACAAACATTTGGCTCCAAACGGAGCCGAACGGCGTCTTAGCGACTCGTCTTATTCCTGGATTTATCCTTGTGTCGATCTAATGCCAATTGGATCAACTCGTCGACGACCTGCGGAAATTCTTTGCCTGTACCCGCCCACATTTTTGGAAACCCCGAAGCATCAGTCAGGCCCGGCATCGTGTTGATCTCGTTCAGCAGTAACTCTCCCGTATCATTTCGGAGGAAGAAGTCGACGCGTGCCAGCCCCGACCCATCGATCGCTTTAAATGCCTTCACGGCCATCTGCTGAATCTTAGTAGTTAGCTCCGCGGAGATCGGCGACGGAACGACAAATTCATTGTTACCCGTCCCCGAATATTTTTCGGTGTAGTCGAGAAACGCCTTCGCCTGATCTCGGATCAGATACTCGCCCGGCAGACTCGCCGTCGGATCGTCATTTCCCATAACCGCACACTCGATCTCACGCATGTCAAGAGATTCCTCAACTATGATCTTGCGATCGTATTCGGCGGCCAGCTCGACAGCGGAACGGAGCGACTCATCATCCGTAGCCCTCGATACTCCGACCGAGGAGCCGAGATTCGCGGGTTTTATGAAACACGGATAACCAATGGAGCGTCGGACTTCGGCGACGACCGTGGCGGGATCCATCTCCCAGTCGCGTCGAAGGAACCACAGATATTTGCAGATGGGCAGACCGGCGTCTTTGAAGAGAGTCTTCATCACCGCCTTGTCCATCCCGCATGATGATGCCAACACTCCGCATCCGACGTACGGAATATCGGCCATTTCGAGCAGCCCCTGGATCGTTCCATCCTCTCCATAAGTGCCATGCAGAACCGGAAAGATAACATCGAGCGGACGGCTTAGATCTTCATTCGTCGAGGTGAGCCCCTTGAATCGCGTATCGCCGGCGAGCATCACTTTGGCGTCGCTGGAATCCTCGAACGATTCGGGCAATGCATCCTGAGCCGTCGTCGGCAAGAGAGCTACGGACTGCGATGGGTTCAACCAGCGACCCGCAAGATCGATCGCTATCGGTACCACATCGTACTTGTCCTTATCGATCTGCTCGATCACCGTTCGCGCCGAACGGATCGCGATCTCATGTTCACCAGAGCGTCCGCCAAAAACTACACCAACCCGAAGTTTCATAAAATCGTTTTACCCAACACCGACAATATCAGTTCGCACGCCAACTCCACCGTTATATTACTTTGGTCGAGCATCGGATTGACCTCGACTATCTCAAACGACCGCATACCGCCGTGCTCTGCGATTACTTCTAGTGCGAGATGAGCCTCTCGGTAAGTCGCTCCGCCGCGGACTAGCGTTCCCGATCCCGGGGCAAATCGAGGATCGATCATATCGACATCAAACGTGACCGCGTATCCTCCCGACGCACGAGACGCGATCGCGATCGCATCCTCGACGCACGCGAGCATGCCTCGTCGGTCGATGTCGCTCATCGTAAAAAAATTATCGCGGAGGCCAAGCTCATGAACGGCCTGACGCTCACCGGCGTCCAGGTCCCTTCCGCCGACGTGAGCACAATGTTCTATCTTTACCTTCGGAGCAAAACCTTCGAGATTAACGAGACGGTCGTCCCCGCGACCTAAAATTGCGGCGAGCGGCATTCCGTGGATATTGCCCGACGTCGATGTCTCGGGAGTGTTGATGTCGGCATGAGCGTCAAACCAGATCAATCCGAGTTCTTCATCTTCGCCGCGGACATGTGAGGCGATACCGGCAACTGAGCCGATCGCGATCGCGTGATCGCCACCGAGAATGATCGGAAGTGCACCGTCGGCCATGATGCGCTTTACATCGGTCGCGATGTTCGCGCACGACTCGACCATTTCCTTTATGTATTTGGGATTATCGCCGGGCCTGGCCAACTCTTGAGGTCTTGCTATTTCGACGTTGCCGTAGTCGGCAACTTCGTAACCCAGTTCGCGGATATGGTCTGTCAGAATTCCGCCGCGAGTCCGTGATAAGCGCATTGCCTCGACGCCCAGTTCGCTTCCCGTCTGGCCCGCTCCGTAACCGAGAGGTACGCCGATAATGCCCACGCTCTTTCCGTCACCGGGCGGTGTGTTTGACGTCATACAAACTACATCTCTCCAAAACCCTCTGCAAAGACTGCGGTCACCGCGTCAAACGCCTCTTGTTCGTCTGCGCCGTCTGCTTCCAGAGTCAACACAGTACCGATCGCGGCGGCAAGCGCGAGTACGCTGAGAATTGATTTAGCATTCGCGAATGATCCGGAATCGTCACGACGCAATGTAATTCGGCTTCGGTATTTACCGGCAAGTCGGACAAGCTGCGCCGCAGCGCGGGCATGAAGACCTAGATCGTTAACAACCGTCACACGGCCTTCAAGCATGCTTTTTCAATTGGGGCTCGAGCAACGCGCTCGTCCGGTAGATCGACTGCTTTCCCTGATCTTCGATCTCGCGCGCAAGGTCGGATAGCGAGATCTCTTTGTTGTTCGACGCGAGTTTGATGACCATCGGCAGATTCACGCCTGTGACGATCTCGACTTCGCCTTCCTTGAGGAACATCGCGGAAATATTCGTCGGAGTTCCGCCGAACATGTCGGTCAGCACGATCACGCCGCGACCGCTCGAGACATTCTTGATGGCTCGCTCTATCTCGTCCTGCGCCGCCTCGACATCGTCATGCCATCCGATCGATACGGCTACAACATGACTGATATCGCCGACAACGGTCTCCGCCGCCGCGACAAGCTCCGTTGCGACCCGGCCGTGTGAAACGATGACTCCGCCTACCTTCTCCATAAAGTGTTAGTTCGTAGATCGTGGCTGGTAGATCGTAGTTAGTCGTCTACCACAACTACTATCAACGATCTACCATCCACGAACTATGTCATTTTTGCATATCGCGATGGACTACCGAAACGTTGTACTTTTCTTTTTTCAGTTCGTCTCGCAGGCGGTTCGCGACCATTACCGAACGGTGCCGGCCACCGGTGCAGCCGATACCGATCGTCAGATATGACTTCCCCTCGCGTTTGTAAAAGGGCAGCAGATACTTCAGGACATCAGTAAAGCGCGAGATAGTCTCGCCTACCTCTTCGTGTTTGTCCAAAAACTTCCTGATCTTCGGATTCTCGCCAGTGAAGTCTTTTAGCGACGGCTCGAAGTAAGGGTTCGGCAGATGCCTGACGTCAAAAAGTAGATCGAGGTCGCGCGGGTTTCCAAACTTATGTCCAAAGCTAACTATCACCACTTTGAACGGAGTACCTTCGGTGGTCCGCCCGAACTTGTCGACGATCAAACGTCTCAAGGTATGGACCGTATGCTCCGAAGTGTCAATGATCAGATCTGCCGCTCGACGAATATCTTCCATCGCCTTTCGTTCCGAACGGATCGATGGAAGCAGACCCTTACCGGTGTCCGCCGGGTGCGGGCGTCTGGTCTCTGAAAACCGGCGCCGAAGCACCTCATCTGACGCTTCGAAGAAGACGACGAACGGCGGGAGCTTCTTTGACAATTTCTTCACCTGCGCCGGGAACTCCGCGAGAAAGTGTCGCTCGCGGATATTTATCACAAGTGCGGCCCGCTCGATCGCGACTACCTCCTGATCGTTCGGTTGCAGCAACCGCGAGAATGTCGAGAGCATCGTGATCGGAAGATTGTCGACACAAAAATAGCCGAGGTCTTCAAACGCATTTGTCGCAGAGCTCATCCCCGAACCGCTAAGACCGGTGATGATCACTAACCGCTTTGGTGCTTTGGTATCTGGACCCGCTTTCATTGTTGCGAAAATTGTAACTGGTCGCCCTGCTCAACAACCGCCGTACTTGTCTCATTGCCCACCGAGAGTCTTTGGACGGCTTCGACGATCAGGCTTGCAAGACCACCCGCCGAACGAGAAGGAAAAACAAATTTCGGCAACGTGTGATTACCCAAAGTATGTTCGTGCTTCACCGCGCCGAATCGATCCACCGCAGGTGATTCGCTGATCTCAACGTAGAGGTCAATAGTCGACTCCGGACAAAGAACGTCCTCACCCAACATGCGGCCCACATCGACGATTCCCATTCCTCGGATCTCCATCAGCCCACGCGTGAAATCGGTCGGTCGTCCCCACTGGCATCCATCCTTTTCGAACACCTCGACGACGTCGTCTGCGACGAGTTGGTAACCCTTGCGAATAAGATCGAACGCACACTGGGACTTCCCCGATCCTGACTCGCCGACCATCAGCACCCCAGTATCGAGGACGCGCACCAGTACGCCATGTATCTGAAAGGGCGGGGGCTGGTTCGCCGGCGGATCGGGTGTTTGATCAACGCTCTGCATCCGAGATTACGGTTCGATCAATCCGTAGTTTCCATCCTTGCGTGTATGAATAACTGAGATCTTTTGATTTTCGGCGTTTCTGAAAACGAGAAAATTATCTTTCTCGTCCGAAAGAAGCATTGCAGCCTCATCGATGGTTACGGGCTTGACCGCATAGCGTCTCGTCTTGATGACACGCGGAGTCGGTGGTGTGGGTTTTACCTCGGTTTGTCCTTGAACGATGGCGGTCGCGCGTTTCGCGCGGTGGGACTTGTCTATAACCTTGTTCTTAAGTTTCAGGGCTTGCTTCTCGATCTTGTCGATCGTTTGGGAGAGTGACTGATACATGTCGGAATTACTTGTCGTGGCAGTAAGGACGTCGTTTCGCCAGTTGAGGACGATCTCAGAGCGATGACGCCCTCGCTCGACCTCGATGATCACATGAGCCTTTGCCGGTTTCCCGTTGAAGAGATGACTTATTCGTTCGAAATGATTTTCAACATGCGACCGAAGCGCGGGTGTGACTTCAATATGCCTTCCGGTGTATTCAAATTTCATATATTCCCCCTGATAAAAAAGCCAAAACAATTCAAAGAGCGATTTGCTCGTAAAAACTAAATGACAGTCTTCCGTTCACGAGAGCCCGGAATATTCATTTGATCGCGATACTTTGCGACCGTTCGACGGGAGAGTTTCACCCCCTCCTTGCTCAAAACCTTTGCGATCTGCTCGTCGGTAAGCGGTTTCTTGGAGTCTTCTTCCTCGACCATCTTCTTGATTCGCAGTTTCAGTATCCTCGTGGAGACTTCCTCGCCCTCCTCGTTCATCATGCCTTCGCTAAAAAATTTGCGAAGCTCGATGACGCCCTGAGGAGTGTGTGCGTATTTTCGGTTGACGACGCGCGAGATCGTCGAGAGATGCATGCCGATGTCTTCGGCGACATCTTTCAGCATCATCGGTTTCAGATGCTCGACACCGTGATTCAGAAACTCAGTCTGACGTTTCACGATGCACTCGACGACGCGATAGATCGTCTGACGGCGATGCTCGATGTTACGGAGAAGATCGACAGCGGACCGGACCTTCTCTTTGATAAAGTCCTTCGTCTCTTTCGAGGTGTCGGGCTGGTCAACCAGTTGATGATACGTCGGGCTGATCCTGAGTCGCGGGCTGCCGTCGTCGGTAAAATAGATAACGTACTCACCCTCGATCTTTTCGATGTAGACCTCCGGGGCGACAAAGATCGCTTCCTCGGCAGCGTACCTGCGACCGGGATACGGATCGAGGATACGTATCTTGTTGATCTCTTCGTTTAGTTCGTGAACGTCGCGTCCCGTGTCCTTGGCGAGATGTTGGAGACGGTGTGGTTGAAGATCTTCCAGGTGATCGCGGACGAGTTCCATCGCAAGCGAATCGCCTTCGCCGTTCGCCTCAAGTTGGGCGAGTAGACATTCTCGGACATCGAGGGCTCCACACCCGACCGGCTCCAATGCCATCACAGCACGTCGAGCCATTTCGATCCCTTCCTCCGTCGTGCCGTTGATCCTCGCTAATTCTTCGACGCTCGCCGTTAGCCGGCCGTCAGCATCGAGATTGCCGATCACGCTTATACAAACGTCAAGCTGCTTCTCGCCGATATCAAGCAAGTGCAGCTGCCATTCGAGGTGTTCGCTGAGCGACTCGGTATGCGAAAGAAATTGTTCAAAACTCGGTGCGTCGTCTTTGTACTCGATCTCCTGCGTGCGGTATCCAGGATCGAGATAATCTTGAAACTCACGACCGTAATCGATCTCTTCGAATGAATCGGATGATTCCGTATGAGAGTCGTCGCCGACGCCGGCTTCAAGATCGGCCATCGATCCAGGCTCCATTCCATTGTCGGACGGAAGGTCGGCAGTATACGCTTCGGCGCTGTCGATGAAGTCGACCTGTGTGTCCGAGGGCGTCGCCTGAGACTCGGCGCCGTTTATATACCCTTCTTCTTGTCCGTTCGCGTTCTGATCGAGGATATTCTCGGAGATCTCCTGGACCTCATCGCCGGGCTGCACTTCTTCCAGGATAGGATTCGAAACCATCTCCTGTTCGATCAGCTCGTTTAGCTCCATCGATGTCATCTGCAGCATCTCGATCCGCTGCCGAAGCTGCGGAGTGAGAACCATTCTTTGCTGAAGTTGAGTTGTGAGCCTCAGTGATGACATAAAGTGAAGACAAATCCCCTTGTTCGTTCTGTGGAACCGTAATTGCTACGCTGCTTGAATTATACGAGTTTTATAGCGCGAATGAAAAGCAAACGTATTTATGTATGAGCTAAAAACTATGAGCCATGAACTGAAGAGGGCTCGTCAGTTCATAGCTCATAGCTCGCACTTCAAAGTTAGTTAGAGGCTAAAGCGTTCGCCGAGGTACAGCCGACGAACGTCGACGTCTTCTACTAGCTCGTCAGGTTTTCCGCTGCGCAGGATACGTCCTTCAGAAACGATGTACGCCCGGTCAGTAATACCCAGTGTTTCGCGGACGTTGTGATCCGTGATGAGGATGCCGATTCCCTGCTGCTTGAGATAGAGAATGATCTCGCGGATATCGTCGATCGCGAGCGGATCGATACCCGCGAACGGTTCGTCGAGGAGAATGTATTGCGGCTCGGTCGCGAGACATCTCGCGATCTCGACACGCCGCCGCTCACCGCCCGAAAGCGCGTCGCCACGGATCTTCCTGACGTGCGTCACTCCAAATTCGTCGAGCAATTCATCGAGGCGGGCAAATCGATCCGCCCGACCGAGCTTCATCGTCTCGAGCACCGCGAGAATATTCTGCTCGGCGGTTAGTTTTCGAAAGATCGAAGGTTCCTGCGGAAGATAACCGAGTCCAAGTCGAGCACGAAGATACATCGGAAGAACGGTGACGTCCTTGCCGTTGAGAAATATGTCGCCGCGCTCGGTCCGCTCGAGACCTACCATCATGTAAAACGTCGTCGTCTTGCCCGCGCCGTTGGCACCAAGTAGACCTACTATCTCACCCTGAGAAACGTTGACACTGACGCCGTCCACCACCCGCCGACGCCCGTACGTCTTTTGCAGATCATGCGCGACGAGACACTGCTGCGTCGGCGAAGAACCGTTGTGCGACGCTCCATTAGTATTCTCTGAATGTGCTCCGTTGAGTGACATCAGTTGGTCTTTACTTTGTATACCGACCGAATTCGTCCGGTTGAATTCTGCTTCGACTTTCCTTCGCTTACCACGTTGTTATTTCGAAGATACACCGTCATCTGTCCGCCTGACGAGGAGCCCTGCACAGCGTCGTCCACACGAGCGGGATTGCCACGCAGTACGACACTCTCGTCTGCGGCAGTGTATTGTGCATAGTCACCGGTCGCGCGGCGATTTGGTTGGGTGACCACGACATTGTTCTCGATCTCGCTCCGCGAAATTTCGTTTCGGTCGTCGAGATAGAGATTCGCGAGACCACCGACGATGCGGTCCGGCCCCTGACGAATGTCAACGTTGGTTTCGTAATGAACAAGACGCGCGTCACGGTTGTAATTCATCTTTCCCGCGGAAACGTAAACGGGTGCGTTTGTCTCGCGACCGTTGTCGCGCCGCTTCATGTTGTACAAAAGGCTCTGGACATTTCCGTCCGCAAAGAACTCGCCCTGCTGCTGTTTTATCAGGAGCTTGTCGCCGCGAACATAATTATTTTCCTGCCAACCGCGTGCATTACCCGTGTAGAGTGCGGTCTCACCGCGATGATCGAATTCCGCCGCCTGCGAGGTGAGATAGACCGGCTTGTCTGTCGAGCCAAAAGGCGTCGCTCCGCCGGTGGACTTCTGACTGTAATAGGTCGTATTCGCTCCGCCGCGTAGAAACGACTTTTCATTCCGCGTATCCCAATCGATCTCGGTCGCCTTTGCTCGCGCGCGAGAATCCCAAACGGTCGGTTCGCCCCCGCGAAGCCGCACCGTTTCGTCGCCCTTTGTGAAACTGATCTGATTCGCAATGGCGTTGCGGTCGCCTTCGACAAACTTTGCCCCACCGGTCGCGTCGAATCGCTCGACATCCTTTGTCTGAGCGCTGAAGTTCGCGACGAGCTTCTCAGCGGTGATCGTCTGATTACCTCGATCGGTTGCGGGGACGGTCGGCACACGGACCGTCTTTGTTTTTGTGCTTGCGATGCACTCCTTCGCATTATTGCCGGTCGGGAAAAACTCGCAATCGAATCTCGGAGCGGTAACCGTTGTACGGTAATTCTCGGGTCGGGCCGACAATGGCTCGACGAATAGCTCCGCGTTACCCACGGCCTCTGCTCGTTGAATGTCCCTGCCGTCGGAATTGAAGAACGTACGGACCGTGTCCGCGGTCACTCGTTTGTTAGCCGCATCCGCCGGACCGCCCGGGACATCAAGCTGGATCGTCGTCCGACCATCCGTCGTCATTTTGTCGAGAAGTCCCTCGCCCTTGAATGCGAGGCGAATCGCGTTTGGTGCGGTCATGGTCACCTGCGAATACTCGGTCGCGTTAACGGGAGTCAAAACTGCACGCGACGATCCGGCGGCGTTTGCGTTGAGGAGTTGCTGATGTTCGTTAAAGAACGCGTTCAACTCGCTCGCCGAGACTTCGGTTACTCGCTCCGCCGTCGACTGCTTCAGGTAAGCGTTGCCGCGTATCGTGGAGAGTTTGAGTTTGTTAGCGGGATAAAGTTCAGCGTAGATATGATCGCCCTTTAAGTACTCGCCACCCTGCGCGATCTCGGCGTTGCCGTCGATAAAGATCTTTCTGTTGGTTTGCTCGTAGACCGCTGTTGCGGACGTGATGTTCGTCGGTTTGTTTTCGGCGGTCGTCTCGATGCGAACGCCATCGCGGAGATCGAATCGATCGATATCGCGTTCGTAGAGAGCGAAGCCCGAATGGATATTTGTCGGAGGGTTGTTCGGACGATTCGCAACGATCGAAACGTTGCTATGAAGCTCGACCTTCTTCATATCGCGGCCGTTGCCTTCATCCTTCTTCACAAGGAAGGCCACCGCTCGGTCCGAACGAATGTCGGAATTTCCAGACGCCGAGACGATATTCGCCTCGACCCCATCGCGCATCTCGATCGAATCGGCCAACTGATCGTAAACGGCAAAGCCCGTCTTTACGGTCGCCTGCTTCACATCGGATGCGGCCGCATTGGCCGGTTCGAAAGTATTGACCTCGACATCCTTGAGCAACTCGAGCTTCTTCTCCGCCGATCTCACGATCGCGCCAAACGCCTTTCCTTTTACATTGTCCCGCTCGAACTCGACCCACTCCTCGATGGTAGCTGTCTCGTCCGCTTTCTTGTAGGTAACTTGCTCCGTCTTAACCTTCAGTGCGTCGCGGGTCTCGATATTGACGTTACCGGCAAAGTAGCCGGTGAAGTTTCGGTTCTCTTCGGGGATGTAGACTGCCTTCGCAGCAGTGATCTTGTCTGCTAATCCGGTCGCAGTATCGTAGACCTCGAGATAGACGTTCTCGAGTTCCTGATGATTGTCTGAGAAAGTGACGCCTCTGTCGGCCTTTATGTAGTACTTGAGAACGTTGCCGTCCATCTCGCGTCGCTCATATCCGTTCACAGAGCCGATGACGTCGGTCGACAGCGAGGTCGGAAAGCCTTTCATGCGGAATTCAGGATTTCCGCTGGAGCGATAAAAACCGACTACGATGAAAAGTATCGTGACGCACAGAAGTCCGACCGCGACGAAGCGAAAATACTGAGGGAGCTTCGCCCGTACCTGGAAATCCTTTATTGTCGCGTCTTTGATGTCGTCCACCCGGTCAATTATCCGCCCTAATATCCTCGACGACAAGCTGGAGCCTTACGTTCGATTGCCACACGTTTGCCTCGGCGGTATAGGCCACTTCGATGCGAGAACCCGGCGTGAGAGTTCGCTCTTTTGATCTCTCAACTCCATCCCACCAAACGGCTTCGAAGCGTTGGCCACCACCGGCATCGAGCCAGATCTTGAGGTGCTTCTCCTTCATGACGCGCGGTTCTTCATGCACTACGAGATCGCTGGTAACAAAAACCGGCTTCGGGTTACCCGCTCCGAAGGGCTCGAGTTTTGCGAGATCGCTGACGAGTCCGAGGTTTAACGTCTGCGGTGAAACGCGGGCGTCGATCTTTAGCTCCGGTTGAAGATGATCTTCGGTCAACGAGGTTTCGGCGTACGCGTTTAGCGCTTCACGAACGGCGTCGATGTTCTCCTGCTTGACCTTCATGCCGGCGGCTGCGGCGTGACCTCCGAATTGTTCGAACAACTCGGGACAGCTTTCGAGCGCGTTCAGCAAATGATAGTTCGCGATGCTTCGTGCACTCCCGTGGCCGTAACCATCTTCAACTGACAGGACTATCGTCGGTCGATGAAGTCTCTCAGCGATTCGCGACGCTGCCAGTCCGATCACGCCGCGATGCCAACCGTCACCCGCGACAACGACGAACTTCCGTCCGGGCATCTCGGTCGCTTCCATCAAGGCGAGCTCTGTGATCTGTTGCTGCACTTGTTGTCGTTCGCGGTTCCGGCTGTCGAGGATAGTCGCGAGTTTTCGTGCCTCGACGAAATCTTCGCACTCGAATAGTTCGACGACATGCTTCGCGACATCCATCCGACCCGCCGCATTGATACGCGGTGCGATACGAAATCCGATGTGATAGCTCGTCATATCGGAACGGCAGTCCGCAACTTCCATCAACGCCTTGAGACCGTAGTTTCGCGTGTTCGGAAGATCGCGAAGACCTAGCGCGACGATCGCACGATTCTCGCCGGTGAGCTGCATGATGTCGGCGACGGTCCCGATCGCCGTGATTTTCAAAAACGCGGGAACGAGATGATCCTTCTTTTTCTCACGCAGCATTGCATGCGCGAGTTTGAATGCGACGCCGACACCGGCGAGGTGTTTGTCGGGATACTCGCACTCGGGCTGATTCGGATTGATGACGGCATAGGCGTCGGGATTGCCGCGTTCCGGATCGGAGATGTGATGATCGGTGACGATGAAGTCGAGGCCGTTCTCCTTTGCCCACGCGATCGGTTCAAAGCTGCGAATACCGCAGTCGACACTGACCACGACTTTGCATCCATCGGCCTTTGCCTGTTCGAGAGCCGGAATGTTGATACCGTAACCTTCGGTGAAGCGATTAGGCACATGGAACGCGGTTTCCGCTCCGAGTATCTTGAGCATCTTCCGCAAGAGGACCGTACCCGTCGTTCCATCGACGTCGTAGTCGCCCCAGACGAGTATCTTTTCGCCGGCATCGATCGCTCGAAATAGGCGCTCGACCGCCTCGCGCATCCCCTTCAAAAGATACGGTTCGTGGAGATGATCGTAAGAAGGATTTAGAAAACTGGTCGCCTTCTCAGCGTCGTCGTAACCACGTGCGATGAGCAGTGCAGCCACAAGCGGAGACACGTTCAACTCAGCCGCGAGTGCCGCGGCTCGACCATGATCGTGTTTCTTGATTACCCACCGTTTTTCCATTTAGCGACTGCCCGTAGAACAGGCTGTTAGCCTGTTCATTCCGTCCGTCCGAACTTAGGACTGGCAATGACGGATGAACTGAAACCAGGCTTGTAACCCGTGCCCAAAGAGATCGACAGGCTAACACCCTGTCGTACGGTTAGTGAACCTGCGGGCTAATGATTCCTTGCCATAACAACACTAGTAGCACGGCCCCCAAAACGATCCGATAAATAATAAAGATCGCGGTCGAGTTTCGTCTAAGGAACGCGAGGAGAAACCATATCGACGCGTATCCGACAACGCCGGCGACGATCGTCGCGACGAGTAACGGCATAAAGCTGTCAGCGGGAAGTATGCTCCATGCCTCTTTTAGCTGAAGCAGTCCGCTTGCAGTGATCGCCGGTATTGAAAGTAGAAATGAAAATCGGGCGGCGGTCTCGCGAGTTTGTCCGGCAAAGAGTCCGCCCATGATCGTCGAGCCGGACCGACTCGCCCCGGGCATAAGTGCGATCGCCTGCGAGAGTCCGACGACGATCGCGTCGCCCATTCCAAGGTCGCGCATCTGCTTGCGTTGCTTGCCGACGTACTCGGCGAGGAGGAGAAAAAGAGCGATGGCGATAAGCATGATCGAGATGAACCAGAGGTTCTTCGTGGCGGGACCCTCGATCGTCTTCTTGAAGAGAATGCCGAGCACGCCTATCGGTATCGAGCCGATAACAATAAGCCAGCCAAGCCACGCCTCGTGCGACAGCCAGATAGGCCTCACACCGTGCGTTCCCGAGTATCGATTGTGACGGCCTCGCAGGCGCGCCCAATGGTCACTAATAAAAGCGATAGCTATCGCCCAGATGTCAGTAAAGAAATAAACGAATACCGCCGCGAGCGTCCCGAGCTGAATGACGGCCATTGTCGCGGTTATCTGTTGGGGATCCCCCTCATATACGTTTGTCCAACGGCTGGCGAAGACGAGATGAGCAGTCGAACTGATCGGGATGAATTCGGTTAGACCCTGGACGATGCCGAGGATAATTGCCTGAAGATAATTCATTTAGATTGTCTGGGACAGAAAGTACTACGACAATCTAGCACACGAGGGTTGGTTCGCTCATCTAGGGTGGTCCCGTCTTCCTCTCGTTTAGTCGCGCGTCAAGGTATGCCTTTCTCCACCCGAATTCATTAACAATCTTCTCCAGAACCCATTCTTCGCTACGGAAGACAGACTTATTCTCGAACCGAATGACTTTGATTCCAACGCTATGTAGATAACGCTTCCGCTCGTTGTCGTACGTGATACCCCACGGCATGAAGTGGTTTTCGCCATCGAGTTCGACAGCGAGTTTTTCGCTGGGACAATAAAAATCGAGAATGAAGCGCCCTACGCTATGTTGTCGGCGAAACTTTCGTCCACCTAGAGCTGAACTCTTTAGTAATGTCCAGAGCCTTGCCTCGGCCGGCGTCAAATGGGAGCGAAGTTCGTGCCGGAATTCGGAGAGCTTGGGAGGATTATGAATATCTTTGGGACGTCGCTTGTAGGGCATTGCCGCGTTTCTACTACCACCGCGCCATTCGCTGCGTGAGCGCTGTGATCACGAATTTGTATCGAAAAAGAACCACCCCGGCCACCGGTCCGTTGCCGCGTGTGCGTTGCGATCGCAAATTAGCGTCACAAAAGAACCACCCCGGCCTCGCAAAGCCTCGGCCACCCCTCCTTAGTTGTACGTACCGGGGACATGGGTGACACATGTCCGAGGACATGGGTGACACTTTTAGTTCAGCAAAGGCTGAACTGTTTCAATGATCGGCGATGAGCCGATCGCTTGGTTGATGCAGATCAACCTTAGCTATTC
>DATEOJ010000196.1:0-9366 GCA_035274235.1 Pyrinomonadaceae bacterium | reverse complement strand
CCTACAAACGCACCGGCGACTCCAAGTAAGGCCGTCAACAGCCAACCGAGTGCCCCGTCAGGTAGAGCTTCCCTTCCTGGCAAGAGCAGTCTCGCAAGCACGCCAACGATCAAGCCGATAAGAAGCTGCCAAAGCATATTACCCATAGTCGTCTCCTTCGGTTAAGTCTAGTTTCGGTCGGGATAGGTATGTATTACTACTTTCCGATCGAAACATCAAGACTTACTAGACCGCCGTCTTTCGGTGCGCAAAGATACGCAGCAATCCGTTCACCGCCAAATGCAGCAACATATAAACGACGAGTGCAACAATAATCGGAAGCGCGAGTGTAAAACCCTCCGCCGTTGACGGACTCGGCACGAGTCCGCGGAACGGTGCATAGAACGGGTCTGTCGCAGCCTTGATGAAGCGGAAGAACCCCGCGCTCTCACGAGCCGCGAAAAGTTCGAGAAGCAAACGAATGGTTAAGAGTCCGTAGACTATGAAGAATAGATAGTCGACGATCTGTGAGATCCGTGCTACAAAACGTGCTCTCTCGACCTCGTGTTCTGTTTCCACAACCTCGTCGACAGCCGTCCGACGCATACCGTCGGCAACAGACTCGACCCGCGCCGCCTGGGACGGCACTGGTCGGACTGCCTCGGCGTAGATATCTTCGCCGACATCGGCTTTAACATTCGATTTGATCGCTTCGTAATTCGCTGCTCGTTGAGCTTCGTCTCGCGCCAGCTTGTCGTCAACCATTTTGGTTTGCAGCTCCTGCCTTGTCTTGTTTCGTTTCTTCACGCCCATGCGGCGTATCTTCAAACGGCGTTGCACCCGCAACATCGCGTTCGTCAGGATCACCCTTCGTTTCGTCTTTGCGCCGCATCTGTCGCAGCGTCGCGTCCGGATCCTGGTGGGGATTCGATTCACCCGTAAATCCTTCGATCTCGTCGCTCGCCGGACGATCCAGACCTTCCGTCATCTCTTTCAAACTGAAGCCTTCCCGGGCCTCTTCCGTCGGCGGCTGAAAATCCTTTACCTTGTTGTCACCCATGATGTCCTCCCTGTATCGCTATTTAAGTAAGACGGGCGAGCATATTCGCTCGCCCGTCTTTGAGCATCAGCGGTTCAGGCCGACGTTCGTCGGTCCGGTCGCCGTTATCATGAACTGGCTACCCTGCTCCAGTTCGACATTGTCGCGTCCCTGGATCAGTACCGAACCGGCACCTGCGCCCGCACCAACCGCCGCACCGATCGCCGCACCCTGTCCGCCGCCGGCGATCGCGCCGATCAACGCACCGAGGGCCGCACCGATACCGGCACGAGTCACGGTCTTGGTAGTCTGGTTATTATCCCGGATCGCACCTTCATTATTAACGGTCACCGTCTCACCGTTAGCTGCTCGAACCGAATCGATCAGACCGGCGAAACGATAAGTGCGTCCGTCCCGCATTCTAACCGTGTCGAATTCGAGCGACATGTTCGCACGTCCCGAAAGTCGACCAGAGTTGTCGATACTTGCGACGCGACCTTCGATCACCGCGTCACGGTAGATCGTAGGCGATGTGATATTCATCGTGAACCGATCGCCGACCTGCGTCGCTTTCGATGTCACAAGATTGTTCAGCACGGCCGTCAGGCGAGTGCCGTTCGGGATAAAGAACGTCTCGGCCGTCGTGCCGTTACCCGGGTTCCACGGTGAATCGGTGTTCACGTTCGACCACTGTGCGACATCAGCGATCTTGTCATAGACGCTCGAAACCGAAACAGTTTCGTTACGATTCTCGAGATAAAGCTTGCGTGTCACACGCAGTTGTCCATCTCGTGTCGGTGACAACGTCAGATAAAAATCGTTTGCACGTTCACCGACGTAACTGATCTCGACACTGTCTCGCGTTGCTGAAGCCGTCGTCCGAATAGTTCGACCACGATTCGTGGTTTCGGTTCTGGCTACGCCGTCAACGTCGAACGTTACCTGTGGCGACAGACCTGACGCCATCGACATGGTTTGTCCCTGCTTCTCGATGGCCATCATCTCGGGCGAAGACAGACGTCGTTCGAGATTCCGACGCATGCGGTCGCGCTGCGCCACGGTATAGGCATCATCGGATCGATCGAGTACCTGATTGACGTCATCGCTGAGCGTACGGTTCAGCCGGTACGTTCCGGTAATCCGTTCGTCGAAACCGCGTCGTCCGTACCCACCGTTGTTACCCGGTCCGGGCATCGGTCCGTAGTCCGGTACTCGATTCCAGTTCCAACTCACCGAGTAAATACGCGAAAGCGAGTTAAGGTCGTTCCGGATCGCGGTCCAGTGGGTCTGGGCCCGAGATGTCAGCCGATTTCTCGCCATGAAACGATTGATAAAAAGCGCTCGATTCAAAACGTCATCGAGCCCACTTCTTACATCACTCCTTGAATCGTAGTTACGACGAAGCGAGTCGGTCGCGGTCTCAAAGTCATTGATGAAATCCGCGATGCGGTCTTCCCGGTTCGTCGAGTTTAACGGCGAGCGATCGAGAGCGAGATTTACTTCGCGCCTAAAAGTATCGGTTCGCGTCTCGATTCTAGTGAGCACGGTTCGCGCCTGACGGTCGCTCGTGCCATACGTCTGCGAATAACCGACGAGTGGTAAAATGACGATCGCAAAGATCGTCGAGACAGTAAGTAGTAATTCCTTCCCTTTGTTCATAAAATTCCCTCCGTTCGATTTGGCGGGGAAAGTGTACATTTTTGTTTTTAAACTTTAAGTACAGTTCTCAACCACTAACAGTTCAGCAACACGTGTGCCAGTAACGAACTATCGCTTCTGAGAGTGATACTTGCGAACAGAATTTGTAGCGTTATGGTACGGCAGACAATGCTGAGGGCATCGCTGGTATGTGGATCGTAAATGTCGAACCGCCTCCGGCACCGGCGCTCGCGGCCTCGATCGAACCGTTGTGAAGTTGGAGCACGTGTTGAGCGATCGTCAGTCCGAGGCCGAGCCCGCCGAAATGACGCGTGCTCGGTACTTCGGACTGTTTGTATTGCTCGAACACGTGAGGCAGAAACTCCGGAGAGATCCCGAGTCCGTTATCCTTTACGACGCATTTCACTTCGCCGTCACACGAACAACCGGTAACACTGATATGTCCGCCGGCGGGGGTGAACTTGACGGCATTGGCAATGACGCTTCCGATCGCCAGCTTGAGCCTGCCGTGATCTCCCTTGATCCGCGTCTCACCCAGTTCGAGATCGACGTCCAACGTGATCCCTTTCTGAAACGCCGCAACGCTGGCGGAGTCGACGGCCTCTTCGATCACATCGTGAATGCGCAACGGACGCAGAGCCAGATTCGGTCCGGTCGACATCACGTCGGAAAAGTTGAGGAGTTCGTCCACGATCGATGCCTGCATCCGAAGATTCTTATCGATCTTTTCCAGTGCCGCCTCGCGGGCCTCTCCGGAAATATCCGGCGTCCGGAGCACTCGGGTCCAACCTGCGATCGCGTTTAGCGGAGTGCGCAGTTCGTGCGACACAACAGCAAGAAACTCGTCTTTCGCATGGTTCGCCTGTTCGGCAACCTTACGCGACTCCTGCTCGGCTTCAAGTAGTTTTTTGTTCTCACGTTGAGCGTCGATCAGATCGAATGTCTTTCGCAGAAGTGTCGCGCGAGTTGTCGCCTCTCGGTGCGTCATTCCAAAAATAAGGAGACTAATACATAGCCCGATAAGAAAAACGACGGGAGCCCAACGAACTGCCGCGTCGCCTGCGAGAAGGTGAGCGTTTTGATAATAAGCGATGGTCGCCCCGACCGTGAGCATGAAGAGTATGCCGAGGACGATATACGAGTAGTTGAATAGCTCCGCAAACTTTCTACGCACAGTTATTTTGTCTTCACTCGTCATGATTGATCACGCTTTAGCAGAGCAACGAACATGCCCAGCATTTTTGGATGGAATCATTACGAGATTTCCGCTCATTGCGGCACTCGACTTGCTGAGCAATAGAGTGGCTTAACACAACGAACTATTAGAGAACGGAGGGATTGGAATGTCTGAAGAAGAAAACAGTACCGGGAATAATCTTATCTGGGCAGTGACACTTATTATTGTGGTCGCCTTGATCGCGGGAGCACTTTACTACAGCGGCTTTCTCGGCGGCGTGAAAAAACAGACGCAAAAGATAGACGTGGAGGTTTCAACACCGGCAAGATAAAAGAACCGTAGACCGCAACAAAGAAAAGAGGCTGTTTTCCAGACGGCCTCTTTTTCGTGCCTGTTCGTGTGTTCCGTGTGGTTCGTGGTTATCTCTTTACCGCCCGGCAGAGTCGATACGTTGTTATCGGGAACACCTAGCCGCGAAACACACAAAAACACACGAACAGGCACGAGACGTCCACACTAGCCGAAACCAATAGTCCAGAAAGAAGGGCTGCCCTTTTCGGACAGCCCCTCTTCGTTTGTAAATTGAATTCGAACGATCAAATTCTCTCTTCCAAATTGTGACGTTTGATCATTCCGTAGAGTCGCGGACGATACAGACCGAGAAGGTTTGCCGCAGCTTGCTTATTGCCACGCGTGCGCTTCAACGCGGCCAGGACCACTCCGCTCTCGATATCATCGAAGACGTCCTTTTGCTCACTACCATCCGACGGTTCCGGAAGTCTCTCGACAATAAATTTCCCGACCTCCTCGAATAACTTCTCGCCCTCCAGGTCGATCAACTGCGGAACAGATGACATTCCACGAAACACCGGTGCCTCACTGGCCGCCGCGGCCGCGGCAGCAAACTGCTCAGCGGGAAATTCACCGCTAACGATCATCCCGTCGGCTTGAGTGATGTCGAGTTTTTCGATCCGCCCGGTCTTGCTCAACAGGACTGCGCGTTCGATTGCGTGCTCAAGTTCTCGAACGTTGCCGCGCCAGTTGTAGTTAAGCATCTGGTTGTACGCATTCTGGCTAAACTGCGCGTTCCCCTTTTTGTACTTGTCCGCGTAAATCTGTAGGAAGTGCTCGGCCAGCATCGGCACATCTTCCATTCGGTCGCGAAGAGGCGGGATCTTCATCTCGATCGTATTGATGCGGTAATACAGGTCCTCCCGAAGATTCCCGTCCTTTATCGCCTCGAAGGGATCGCGGTTCGTCGAACAGATCAATCGGAAGTCAGCCTCTTGCGGCTTGTCGCTACCGACGCGGTAATAAACTTTTTCCTGCAGCACGCGAAGAAGTTTCGGTTGAAGATCAACCGGCATTTCGCCGATCTCATCGAGGAGCAAACTTCCACCGTTTGCCTGGCCGATGAATCCAACCTTGTCCGCATTCGCACCCGTAAATGAACCCTTAATATGACCGAACAACTGCGACTCGATAAGATCCTTCGGCAATGCCGAACAGTTCACCTTGACGAATGGCTTGTTCGAACGACGGCTCTTGTAGTGGATCGCGTTCGCGATCACTTCCTTACCCGTGCCCGACTCACCGAGGATGAGAATGTTCGCCTCTGAATCAGCAACGTTCTCGATGATCTCGTAGATGTTCTGCATCGAACGGGCCCCGCCGATGACTCCCTCGTATGAGGTCCGGCTCGACAACCTTCCGCGAAGTTCCTTGATCTCATCCGCCTGCCGTTTTCGTTCGACCGCCTTTCCGATCAGCTCGAACAACTCATCGAAGTCGAGGGGCTTTTCAAGGTACCAGAACGCACCTGCCTTCGTCGCTTCGATCGCCCGGTCGTTCGATCCGTCGCCGGTGATCATGATGATCTCAGTTTGCGGGGAGATCTCTTTCGAGCTCTTCACCAAACCGATTCCGCTGACATCCGGCAAGTGGAGGTCCGTGAGAATGACGTCGAATTCATTTTGCTTGATCAGCTCCAGACCCGCTGCACCGCTTTCGGCAGTGGTGATCTCGAAGCCTTCCGATTCAAGCTGGAACGTTAAGAGTTCGAGGGTGACTTTGTCGTCATCGATGACTAACGCTGTGTTCGCCATAGGTTTTATTGGTCAAAAATTCAGTAGTCCGTATTGTATCAAAATCAAACAGGGAGAGGACGGCCATTGACGCGGTATTTACTACCTGTCGCGTCGGCGTCCAACAAAAAATCCGATCACGAGCCCGGCCATAACAGCCAACAGAACCACGGGAGCCGTGGTTGGGTTCTGGTCGCGTTGCGGGAGATCGCCCGGGGTCGAGTTTCGACCGCTCACGGGAGAAGCATTGTCGCTTGTCAGAAGTGCGTCTTCGACGTCGATTCGAAAACGGCTTCGAGCTTTTGAGGGATCACATAAGATCAACCTCATGCCGCGGCGACGATCTGTTTGGGTCGCCTTGGCTGCGTCAACTTCCTCTGCAATGTGTTCCGGTACGCTGTTCACTGGATCCTCCGGTTGGAATAAGCGAGATCGAACTTCGTGGCTAGAGTCGGCAAGCCGTATGCCAACTAACAGAATCCTTTTATTTCAACACTTAGCTATGGGTGATAAACCCCTTGGTGTATTAGATACGTACAGCCACTCAAGAGTTTTATCCTTGTTAGGATCACCTGAACCGAGCGTATCGATTTGATGCTGCCGGAGCCGACCAAGAATCAGGTGCCTTTGATCGCAGTGCCGTTTTTACAGGGTTTCACGAAATGGCATGGCAATTGAAATAGTGCTGGCGGATGCCGGAATCATCCGGCGGAAGAAATCAAGGAGGAAACAAAAGGAATGTTAGAGACGATCATCGTACTTTTATTAATCTTGTGGCTTGTGGGACTCGTTACGAGCAACACATTTGGCGGCGTCTTGCACTTGTTGCTACTGGTTGCCGTCGTGGTTTTTGTAATTCGTCTTCTCACAGGACGACGCGCTGTCTAACGACTCTCTCGTAGTCGTTTCAAGTTTTTGTTAAGATTGACCTCGTTAAGCAAGTAAGCATGACGAGGTCAGTCTGTACTTTCCACCTCGTAAGTTTCAGAACTTTTTCAAAGGATGTCCCCAACAGAAAGAGTAAGGTCGGATTCTCCCTCGCCCGAGACCGGACAATTTTATTTTGACCAAAGATCCGAAAAGATCTTTGACCGAGCGTTCGGGTTCTTCGGTATTCTCGATATCGAAGGGCGAATCCAGACGCTTAGCGGTCGCCTGTTCCAGCGCACGAATATCGATACAAATTTGTTGGTGGGACAACGGTTCTCTGAGACGGTTTTCTGGCAATCGTCTGAGAACACCGCCCGGCTTGTCGAAAAGGCGGTCGCCGAAGCGGTCGAAGGAATCGACGTGTTTCTTTTGCTGGATTTTCGCGTGAGTGCGGAAGAAAAGATTCCGGTCGAGCTACAACTACTACTCCTCCGCGAGGATGATGCATCTACCCAGCAGATCTTCGTGAGCGGACGGGCCCTGCGAGAAAAAGATCCGACGTCACGACCCGGAATCGAGAACGAACAACTTTTGTGGGCCGCGGAGAACGCGGGTATCGGACTTTGGTTCTGGGATATTCGCGACGAACGGATCTATTCAACTCCCAGCTGCAACGAGCTGCTCGGTCTGCCGACCTACGACCCGATAACATTCGAATCGTTTCTGACAGTCGTTCATGCGGATGATCGTTCACGCGTCGAAAATCTTTTTCAGCGGCTTCAGCGCGCCAGCTCACGGTATGAGGAGGAGTTTCGTGTTACTCGCTCCGACGGTACGGTCGAATGGATCTCCGCTCAAGGTCGCTCAATAAGCAACGGTGGAGACACGCCGGTTCGGATGATGGGAATCGTTCGTAACGTCACCGAACAACGGATCGCGTCGGAAGAACTCTCGCGAGTGTACGACCGGGAAAAACGCGCGAGAGATGAAGCCGTCGAGGCAAACCGCGCGAAAGATTTTTTCCTTGCGTTCGTCTCGCACGAACTCAGGTCGCCTCTGAACGCGATCCTCGGTTGGGCGAAGATCCTGCTGACGAAGACGGTCGATGATAAGACTCGTCAGAACGCTCTCGAGACCATCGAAAGAAGTGCCCGCCTTCAGACGAAACTTATCAATGATCTCGTCGACTCCGCCCGTGTAGCGTCGGGCAAACTCCGTCTCGAATTTCACCCGACCAACCTTTGCGAGGTCGTCCGCGGTGCATACCAAGCGCAGAAACCTACCGCCGACGCTCACAAGGTCGAGTTCAATTTCTCCAGCGATTGCGAAGAGATCGTCGTTTTTGGCGATGCCGGCCGCCTGCAGCAGGTGTTCACAAATCTTATTTCAAACGCGCTAAAGTTCACCCCCGACGAGGGAACGATCTCGGTGGAGATTCGCCTGGCCGCTGAAACCGTTTCGGTCCATGTGAAGGACACCGGTCAGGGAATAGCGGCCGACGCACTGCCGAATATATTCCGTCAGTTCTCCCAAGGTGAGCTTGGTCGTAGCCGAACGAATACCGGACTCGGTCTTGGTCTATCGATAGTAAAGATACTTGTGAATAAGCATCGCGGAGCCGTGTCGGCGCTCAGCGACGGACCGGGCAGAGGGTCGGAATTTGTTGTGACGCTGCCGCTCAGTGATTCGAAGCCGGTCGCGTTAGAAGTATCTGGCGAGGTGTTACCGACAAAGGGCAAACCGCTTTCGGATAGAAGAATTCTCGTTGTCGAGGACGACGCTGATTCGCGTGAAGTACTGCAGCTGTTTCTCGAGCAGTCTGGTGCAAAGGTGGCAAGCGCGGAGTCGGCAAAAGTCGCGATGGAGTTGCTGACTCGTTCGGCAAACGGACTTCCGGACGTGATCATTTCGGATCTGGCGATGCCGGACGAAGATGGTTACTCGCTTCTTCTGCGGATCCGTCAACTTTCGCCTGATAACGGCGGGACGATACCGGCGATCGCGTTGAGCGCGTTCACGACTGCCGAGAGCAAACAGAAGGCGTTCGAGTCAGGTTTTCAAATTTACTCGACGAAACCATTCGAGCCGGATCGTCTCGTGGCCGATATTCTCCAACTCACTGCTTCGTCGAGCTAAACCTCGCCTCGGTGACGTCTCCGACCTTGTTCCCGAGTCGTGCTGTCATCGCTGGATATGTTTCGTGCTCAACCTCAAGACCTTCGATGCCGAGCAATGCCTCAGCCTCGCGAATGTCGGCGACAGGTCCTTCGATCTCCATAAATAATCCAAAAGGAAGTTCGTCAAGAACGATCTCGACGGATTTGAACTTCCAAGTGTCCCGATGTTTCTCGTAAAGAAGCCACGGTTTCAATCCAAGCTCGGCAAGAATCGACGCCGCAATGCTTGCGTCTGACACCTCAACCTCATGTTCAATTTGAGTTTTAACGTCTGCTTCGGAAGGTACGCGACGTTTGTAGGTGAGGATCACTCGCCTTCCGGTTCTGCGGATGCGGATAATCGCGGCACTCGCACGTAATGATTCACCGGTGAAGATCCGG
>DATEOJ010000195.1:0-6710 GCA_035274235.1 Pyrinomonadaceae bacterium | reverse complement strand
TTACGGGAACCTCTGATTTCTCGGCCTTCGTGAAACCGCGTCTCGCAATAGGTCCGAAGGGCAATCACACCCCTGAGGCTCCTGATGCATCACAGTTCACTGGGATGGAACTTCAGCGTGAGCGGGCACCGCGCGTCTATGGCGTGCGGGACCTCTTATCCGATGTCGTGCCTGCAAGCGTTGCCGCTCCGTTCGCAAAATCGTCGAAGCTCGCGGCAAAGGGGACGATTGAGATCGAAATACCGGTCGAAGCGGCCGCGAACTTCGGCGTTACCTTTATGGCAATGCCCGATGTGTCCGTGACGTTGATAAGTCCGTCTGGAGCTGTTGTCGGAAAGAATTTGGCAAAGACTCCTGAAGCAGGTCAGTGGTTCCGTTCGATATTCTTTGACGACAAGACGACGGCGGGGACTTGGAAGCTGAAAGTTGAGAACACGTCGGATTTGGAGCGGGAGATCATTGTCTCGGCGTGGAGTAATGCTTCGAGATAGAACTCCCGATGCGAAGGAGCTTGAGCTGAATCTCAAATGCTTGCTGTTTAAATTGCCTCCACCCTTTAGGTGGAGGTTGTAGATGCGAGGAGCGCGGCTTCAGCCAAAACCAGAAATAAATTCCGATTGGCTTTAGCCCTTTCAGCTAAAGCTACTCGGAATTTTCCTTTTACTGATTTTGGCTAAAGCCCGGTTCGAGATTCTGACTCACCTCCACCTAAAGGGTGGAGGCAATTTAACCAGCTAGCGCGCCGGGTAACCCAGCAGAAGCTCGTGGAAGCAAAGAGGAAATATTCGAGGCTTAAGTCGGCAAATCGAAATTCACTACTTTGGAATCTCCACAATCGGCAGACCCGTTTTCTTGAGGACTTCTTTGAAGGGTTCAAAATCGCGCATGAAGTCTAACTTTGGTTCGGTCGCCATCCAGAGTATCCACGCACTTCGTTCGACGCGGGCGGCTTCGAGATACTCAACTGCCTGTTCTTTATGTCCTAGTGCGGCGCAGCACAGGCCGAGGAAGTAAGGCGGTACATAGCTCTCGTCGGCGATCTTCATCCAACGTGCAACCACCCCTTCGGCCTCTTCTCTCAAACCGGCGTTCACCAGCGCGTAGCAAAGCGGATACGCGATGAGCGGTGAATCGGGCTCCATCTCGGTTGCTTTTCGCGCGTGCAGGAGAGCTTCCTCAGGATCTCCGAAGACACTCAGAATATTCGTCAGCTGAATATGACTCTGGACGTAATTCGGATCGAGACGCTCGAGCATTCGCGCCTTTTCGAGCGCCATTCCATAATTTCGCGCTTGATAGAGCGTCCATGCCGATAGAGTTTTTGGACGAAGCGACAGCGGATCAAGCGCCTCGGCAGTCAGGATCTCCGTCGTTCCCTCATCGTAACGTCCGGTCCCGACAAGCACCGCCGACAACCACTCATGACCGAGCGGATAATTCGGATTCAGCTCGAGGCACTTTCGATAAAACTCCTCCGCCTTGGCCCACTCCTGGATGTTCGAGTAGTACAGACCGAGCGCCGCGTAGGCTTCCGCAAGCGTCGGATCGATCTCGAGCGCACGCATCGCCGATTCGTAAACCTGAGGAAACCCAAGGTCCGGTTGCTCGATGCCGTAGATGCACGCCCATGTGAAGTAATCCGCCACTCCGACATGAGCCAGCGCGTAGTTCGGATCAAACTCGATCGCCTGGCGGAATGCGGTGATCGCTTTTGGAAATGAGTCGGGTACAAACTGATTCCAGAAGAAGCGACCTTTGAGGTATGCATCATGCGCCTCGGCGCTGTCGGTGCCGCGCTTCGCGAGTTTTAGTTTTTCTTCTCCGGTGAGATGCGGCAGCAACTGTCGCGTGACTTGCTCCGAGATCGAGTCCTCAAGCTCGAGGACGTCTTTCATCTCTTCGGCAAAACTCGCGGACCATCTTGTCGAGTTCTCACTCACGTCGAGAAGTTGGGCAGTCACTCGTATGCGTCCGCCAATATGACGGATGATTCCGTCGACAACGTACTCGACACCCAACTCTCGCCCGGCGGCGAACGCGTCGGTATCAGAACCGCTGAAGGGAAGTACCGAACTCGTCGGACGCACAAGGAAGCGTCGGACATTCGACAACCGCATAGTCACCGCGTCAGCAATGCCCAGGCTCAAGTATTCATCGTCGCTCGATCCGGTGTCGTGTGCACTTACAAGCTTGAACGGCAACACTGCGATCGAACGCTCGCGCTCACCAGTCGGAGGACTGGTAATGGCTCGAGCTCGCTGCTCGTCCGCCATCGGGTTGTTGGTCGCTTGAAGGATCTTTAGGTAACGCGGATCGCTACGTAGGGGATCGAGCTTCGGCTCGCAGCCGAACCAGATCATCCACTCATTGCCTTCAGCAACGGCACGCTCGAACCACTGGAATGCTGAATCGTAATCACCGACCGCGACATAACACATCCCGATAAAATACGGCTTGACGTGTTTTCGTTCGGCGGTCTCAAGCATTTTGTCGAGAATCTTCTGCGCTGAGACCATGTCGCCGGACGCTGCACGAGCATGCGCAAGCATGTAACGCGGCATTCCGGAATCGCCCCATAACTCGGAGCTGTTCCTCAGCACAGCGACAGCTTCTTCATAACGTCCGAGACCGGTAAGACTGTTTCCGAGATGAAGCAGACCCTGCGGAAAATCGTTCTGCATCTCGGTCGCCTGTGTCGCTTTCGCAACCGCCCCCTCGAATTGACGACATTGGTAAAGCACCCACGACGTCATCACGAGCGCTCGTGGCGAGCCCGGATCAAGTTCCTCCGCCAGCTTGATCTCAAGAATGCCCTCGTCGTATCTCCCTTGCGCGACGAGATAGTTTGAATAGCATTCGTGAGCGAACGGATAATTTGGACTCAGTTCGATCGCCCGTTTAGCTAGGCTCTCCGCGTCAGACCAATTCCAGTCGCTTAGGAAAACGCCGAAGGCCAGTGCGGCATAAGCTTCGCCGAGCGTATCGTCGATCTCGAGAGCGCGTTGGGCGGCCGCGATCGCTTTCGGAAAAGCCTCGAGCGACGACATCTCCCCGAAGATCGCAGACCACGTATAGAAGTCCGCGAGACCGATGTACGGCCACGCGTAATTTGGATCGATCTCGATCGCCTGCTTGAACGCTTCGACCGCCTTCAATAGATCCGAGTCAGTAAACTTGCTCCAGAAATATCTCCCGCGAAGATACGCTTCGAACGCTGCAGGTTTATTCGTCCCGCGCTTTTCGACACGTGCCTGTTCTTCGGTCGTGAGTTGCGGCAACAGCGATCCGGTCACATGTTCCGATAGCGTGTCCTCCAACTCGAGGACGTCGGTCATCTCGCTGTCGAACGCTTTGGCCCAACGAGTCGACGTTGTCGAGACGTTCAGTAATTGAACAGAGACACGGATACGGCTGCCGGCCATCCGAACATTCCCATCTAGTACGTAGTCGACACCCAGCCGGCGTCCGGCTTCGAATGGATCTGCGTTGACAAACTGCAGAATCGAGCTTGTCGGCCGGACGACGAGACGCTGCACACCGCTGAGTCGCGTGATGAGCGCGTCGGTGAGACCGATTCCCATGAACTCCTCACCAGTGTCGCCCGGAGCCTGACCGAACGTCTTGAAGGGAAGTATCGCGACCGAGAGTTTGTCGCTCACCTTCGGCTTCGGAATATTCGCCATCGAGACGAAAAACTCCGCGTTCACTGGACGGCCTTCGACAAAGTTCGTGATGTCGTCTGCAAGTTCCGACGCAGATTGATAACGGTCGGTGGGTCGCTTGCGAAGTGCCTTTAGCACGATGCGGTCGAGATCGCCCGACAACTCTCGCTTGAGTGCCTCGAGCGACGAATTGCGTGCGGCGAGAACGCGATCCAGCGACGGCTCGTTTCCGTTTTGCGGGAGAAGAATCTCGTCTTGTGTCAGACTGCCGCTCGGGCTCGTCGGTTCTTCCTCTCGGATCACACGCGCAACCTCGTCCGCGATCTTGCGTCGAAGACGATAAGGCCGGTGTCCCGTTAACAGCTCGTAGAGGATGACGCCGAGGGAATAGATATCCGAGGTCGGCCCGACGGTGTCGCCTGAGATCTGCTCGGGCGACGCGTACTCAGGTGTCATCGCACGTAACTGCGTCGCGGTCGGGACATCTTCGGTCGACATCAACTCCGGATCGAGCGCCTTTGCGATACCGAAGTCGAGAAGCTTCGGTTTGCCGTTCGCGGTCACCATGATGTTCGACGGTTTGAGATCGCGATGGATCACCTGAATGTCATGAGCCGCCTGCACAGCCCAACAGATCTGGCGGAAAACCGCGAGGCGTTCGCGAAGGCTTAGACGATTTTCGTCGCAGTACTTATAGAGTGGACTTCCAACGATGAACTCCATCACGAAGTAGGGCAGGCCGTCGTCGGTTGAGCCGCCGCCAAAAAAGTATGCGATGTTCGGATGGTTGAGTGCGGCAGTTATCTGGCGTTCACGTCGGAACCGCTTGAGGACGAGATCGGTATCCATGCCGCGCTTTATCAGCTTGACGGCGACAGTCTGGTCAAACTCACCGTCGACTCTCGTCGCTCGATAGACGACACCCATACCGCCGCGTCCGACCTCTTCGTCGAGGCGATACGCACCGATACGCCGACCGATCATAGAGTTGGCGGGAATGTCCTCTAACTGATTCATCAAAAACCGATTGTAAAAGGGAAAGCGTGACGACACTATTCTGCCACCCGCCGCGAACGAGGGTCAACTGGATTGCGACTGGAGTGCAAGCGTCTCGCTTGCCGGGGGTGGAGCCCGATGGACGGCGCCCAGTTTAGAAGCCGTTTAGCGACGTGGTGCAAGCGAGACGCTTGCTCTCCAGTCGCGTCCGCGATTTACGATTCACGACTCACGATTCACATCTCGCGGGCGGCGGAGTTTTTGGACGAGCTTTCTAAAGCGAGGATCCTCTTTGAGATTTTGGATACGAGGGTCGACTTCGAGGAAATTGAAGCTATGTGACTCGGCGGCCTCCGACTTCTCGAGCCAGTCGAGAGCCTTCTGACTTTCGCCGAGCGCGTTGTACGCCAGCGCGATCTCGAATGAGAACGATCTTGGATTCTGGTGGATCGTGGGCGACGCGATCGCTTCTTCGAGAAGTTTGAGTTTTGCCGCGCGATCTTCGTTGGGGGCAGTTACCTGAATGTCGATCAGACGCCAGCCCGGTTCATCCGCCGAGCCGCCGCTTATCTCGAGTTCCTTTTGAAACGCAGCCTTCGCTCCCGCGAAATCTTTCATCGCGACCAATGTCCAACGTTTGACTCGTATGGCCGGGAGAAACCGGTCGTCGATCTCGAGTGCGGCGTCACACATCGCGATCCCTTCGGCATATTGACCGTTGAAAGCGTAAGTCATCGCCTGAGCCGCTTTCACTGCGGGAGAACGCGGATCTAACTTCTCTGCCTCTTGAGCCTCGCTGATCGCCTCGATACGATCGTTCATCGCCCCCAGGACGATCGCGAACCAGTGATGGCCCTGTGCGTAGGACGGATTGAGTTGGATCGCGCGGCGAAACTCGAGTTCCGCCGTCTCGCGGTTCCGCTCGGCGTAGAACTTAACGTAAGCCAACGTCGCGTGGGCTTCGGCAAGACTTTCGTCGATCGCCAGCGCGCGTTGCGTGTACTCTTTCGCTTTTTCGTACGCGTCGGCCGGCGGATCGATGTCGTAAAGATTGAGCAATGCGTACGCGTCCGCGAGACCGATGTACGCGAGAACAAACTCGGGATCGATCTTCAACGCTTCGGCGAACGAATCGATCGCGGTTCTAAGGTTCTTTGCGGAGCGATTCGCCATCAACGAACGCCCGACCAAATATTGCTGATAGGCTACCGGACTATTCGTAAACGTCTTCGCGATCTGCTGACGTTCGAGCGGGAGCGGATCGAGTCGAAGCGAGGTCCAAAGTTTCTCCGCGATCTTCGGTTGCACTCCCGACAGGTCGCCGTTGTTCGCGACAAAACTCTCCCTCCAGAGAGCGGTGCCCGTAGCGGTATTGATCAGATCGGTGTGAATCGTTATCGAGTCGGCCGATTGCTCGAGCGTTCCCTTTAGAACGAATGCGACGCCAAGGCTTTGACCGACCTCCTGAGGATAGTTCGGATCGATCGCCCGGCCGCTGCTCGCGGATAATACTCGCATCGCCTTGATGCTTCCAAGTTTCTGCGTCAACGAGTCGGCGAAACCGACTCCGACGTTCGGGCTGATCTTGTCGTCGGTTCCAAATGGAACCACGACGATCGATGGATTCTGGAATCCCGCGGGAGCAAGAATCATCGTCGGGCCCTGCTCACGTTCCTCGATAAAGAAGTGATACCCGCCCCAATAAATTGCGATCGCGACAATTACACCCATGACGACGAAAGGCCATTTCGCCGTGCGGGACACCGTTTCAACTGTCTTAATGCCGTCGTCCGTCTTATCCGACTCCTCGATAACAAGCGTCGTGAGATCGTGAAGCTTGTTCTGCATCTCGGCAACCTCGGGATCCTTATCAAGGTCGATGGCGCTCGTCGAAAAGTTCTTGAAGAACATTCGATAGCCGGTCTGCTCGAGAATTTCGTCAAATCGCTTGTCTTTTCGGAGTGGGTCGAAGGCGGGCTCTACACCGAGCCAGTTTAACCAGGCTTCTTTTATCTCCAACGCGCTCCTAAGTTTTTGGATCGCTGATTCATT
>DATEOJ010000194.1:0-6266 GCA_035274235.1 Pyrinomonadaceae bacterium | reverse complement strand
TCACCGAGACGATCTTCGAGAATCGCTTCATGCACGCGTCGGAGTTGATCCGAATGGGTGCCGACATACATATCTCGGGCAATACGGCGCTGGTAAGTGGTCCAAAGAGTCTGACCGGTGCACCGATCCAGGCCTCCGATCTACGTGCCTCGGCGTCCCTGGTCCTGGCGGCGTTGTGCGCAAGCGGCGAGACGCTGATCGACCGCGTTTATCACATCGACCGTGGGTACGAGACGATCGTCCGAAAGCTGCGTTCGCTCGGTGCCGATATCGAACGCATCACCGACAACCTTGCGACTGAGGAACAGGCGGCCTAAACATTTCGGGACATTTCTGATTAAATAAAACGACCGGACATGAAGCTAGACGACTGCATCTTCTGCAAGATAGCCGCGGGTGAGATACCGTCGACGCGAGTTTACGAGGACGATACCTGTATCGCGTTCAACGATCTCAGTCCGCAGGCACCGACGCACATCCTTATCATTCCGCGCGATCACGTCGATTCGCTCGACAAGGCGAAGTCAGATGATCAGGCGACACTCGGTCACTTGCTACTGGCCGCGGCGGACATCGCACGTCAGCAAGGATTCGCAGAGAATGGTTATCGAGTCGTCATCAATACGAACTCTGATGGCGGACAAACGGTCTTTCACCTGCACGTACATTTGCTTGCCGGCCGTCCGTTCGTGTTTCCTCCGGGATAAAGTTTCCGAATGCAAAGATCGTTTTTAGTTCTGTGTCTCCTTCTTGCACTCGCGAGTGCTGGTTGCTGGCGCTCGGCGTCTAGTGACACCGATGCGAATGCGAACGGTGACGGTCAAGCTCTGGCCGCTTATAGCGATCCGAATCAAGCGCTCGCGGACGGCACCAAGTTTCTCGATGAGGGAGAGATCAACAAAGCGATCGATGCACTCGATCAGGCAGCGAAACTGAATCCCGATCTGGCCGAGGCGTGGTTCAAGCTGGGTATCGCGTACGGACTCGCGGAGAAGCGTGATGAGACGGTCGCGACGGAAGGTGTTCCGTCCGATGAAACGAAGAAGTCGAGACCGAATTCCGAGAAGGCATTCGAGAAGGCAGTAACCGCGTACAAGAAACTTGTCGATGCGAACGCCGAAGATGACGTCGCCTATTACAACATGGGTCGCGCGTACAACAAGCTCGGCAAGGACGAAGATGCGGAGCGCGCATTCAAGCAGGCGGTAAAGATCAAGCCTGAGGACTCCGAGTATCAAACGGAGCTCGGTGCGATCCTGATCAAGCTCGCTCAGTATCAAGAGGCGATCGCGCCTCTGAAGAAAGCTGTCGAGCTCGATCCTGAGAACATTCGCGCTCAGGAGCTCCTCGAGGACGCCGAAGCCGGCCGAAAGCGGGTGAGCTACTCGTCGACGCCGAACGCCAACAAGAACGCGAATTCGAATTCGAACGCGAATACCAGCCCCGCAAATCCTTCGGACACTGATCGGCCTCCACCACCTCCGGCAGCGACACCAGCCCGTCCCAAGCCGTCGCCTTCAGCAAAGCCAAACTGAGCCAAAAGTACTGCTCCTGACAATGTGGCACCGTATTTGCCAATCTGCCGTGAGTCCGCCACTACGTGTACTGATTCACTTCGGCGGAACACTGTGCAGGTTTTGGCGGTGAGGGGTATGAAATCGAAGGTATTAGTTGTCGAAGATTACGAGGATACGCGGGAGTTCATGAAATTTCTCCTGCAGGATTACGGGTTCGATGTCGCCGAGGCTACGAATGGCTATGAGGCCATCGAGGCCGTAAAACGGCAGGTTCCTGACCTTATTCTCATGGATATATCGATGCCGGGCATGGATGGACTGACCGCCGCCCGCAAGATTCGCGAGGAAAGCGGCCCGCGAAGACCGGCGATTATCGCCATAACGGCGTACGGAGAGGCCGCCCGCCGAAAGGCGCTGGAGGCCGGCTGCGATGCGTCTCTCAGCAAACCGATCGATTTTGAGGACCTCGAACCTGTATTAAGCCGATACTTGCCGAAGGAAAACCGAGCACCCGAGCCAGCGAATGGCAATGGCCATACGGTCGGTCATCGCTAGATATCCAGCACCAACTACACGCGCCTTTCCCGCGCATCCAAAGAACACACGCGGCCTCAGTCGTGTGTCAACTTGACATCCACCTCATGCCGCCCCAAATTAGGATTCACCCGGCATGAAAATCGAGATCGACAATCCGCAAACGCTCTCGCTTGAACGAAAGATCAAGATGCATGAAGCCCGTGAGGGCATCATCACACGCCTTGCTCGAGACCTTCCCCGAAATATTGACCTCGAACGATTCCTGAACGTCGTCGTCTCCGAGATCGGCCGCATGCTCGACGCGGACCGCTGTGATCTCCTTCAGCTTCACGACGGAAAGGAACTCCGAATCAATCATGAGTGGCGCCGCGACGCGAAGATACCTACGAGTTTGGGAACGATCATTCCGATCGATGTGAAGCGTCTTAGCGAGCAGTTTGACGTAACGAAACCGATCCGCATCAACGACACCTCGAAATCAAAAGATGCGACGCTAAAGTTTTTTGCGAAAGCGCTCGGGACCCGATCGCTGCTCGTTATACCGATCATGCTCAGCGGCGACGTACTCGGTCTGCTCGGTCTGCATGATACGAAGCAGCCACGCGAGTGGTTGGATGAAGAGGTTAGCTTTCTCGAGTCGATCGCACAGCAGCTAGCGATCGGTTATCGCTACACGAGTCTCTACGTCGCGCAGGAGCAGGAGTCGAAGCGGACCAACGCACTTCTTGAGATCGCGAACACCTTAAACTCGCATGCCGGCTTCAACGAAGTTTCTTCGCGTGCTCTCGAGCGAGCGATCAGTCTTGTCGGCGCGGACTACGGCGCGCTTGGCGTATTGGATCAGAGTGCAAAACGAATTTCCCTCGCGTCGTTTAAGTCTGCTGAAGGCGTAAAACCAAAACGCGTTTTGAAGATCGTCGAGGAGCACGGACGGTCATTGAATGTCGACACGTTCCCCGCGGTGGCCGAGCTCATTCGCGAAGGCAAAACCATGTCGGTGAGCGACTCGCAACTGCCGTTCGCCCTCCGCTTGATCTTCAACACACAGCTCGGAGGTAAAGTGGCGCTCTGTTCACCGGTGCGTGTCGGTGGAAACGTTTTCGGTCTGCTCGGTTTTGTGTGGAGCAAGGAAAGCGTTTTCGCACAGCACGACATCGCGCTCGTCGAAGGCATCGCCGACCAGATAGGTACCGCGCTCGAGCGTGACCAGCTCTCCGCCGAAGTGATGCGGCTCAAGAGCGAGCTGCACCAAAAGCAAAGCGAGATCATCGGTCAGGCGCCGCCGATCCGACGGGCGATCGAGCTCGCGCTAAACGTCGCCGATACAAACACGACGGTCCTCATCCAGGGCGAGTCGGGTACGGGAAAGGAGTTGATGGCAAATCTTATCCACTTCAATTCCGGTCGTGAGGACAAACCGTACGTGAAGATAAACTGCGGTGCGATTCCGGAGACGTTGCTCGAGTCGGAGCTGTTTGGTCATGAGAAAGGATCGTTCACGGATGCGCGATCGCAGCGTCGCGGACGATTTGAAGAAGCTGACGGCGGAACGTTGTTCCTCGATGAGATCGGTGAAATGTCGATGCAAGCGCAGGTGCGACTTCTGCGCGTTTTGCAGGATGGTGAGTTCACACGCGTCGGTGGAAACGACGTTATCAAATCGGATGTTCGAGTGATCGCTGCTAGCAATGTAAACCTCGACGAGGCGGTCGAGAATGGCTCGTTCCGCAAGGATCTGTATTACCGGCTTTCAGTTTTTCCGGTCGTGCTCCCGCCGCTTCGCGAACGCATCGAGGACATTCAGCCGCTCGTCTTTCATTTTCTCGAACGCTACAAAGAAAAGACCGGACGATTCGTCTCGGGCATTTCGAAAGAGGCGATGCGTGCGCTCGTCAACTACGATTGGAGCGGCAACGTACGCGAGCTTGAGAACTCGATCGAGCGCGCAGTGATCATCGCGTCCGGTCGTCAGATCGAGCTCGATGACCTACCGGAGGCGATCAGCAAACGTGCGTTCGCTGCCGTCGCTCAGGCCCGTCAGGAACGTGCACGTGCGGCCGGCGAAGGTTTGTCGATCGGGATCGAGATCGAGCTCCCGGCGTCGATGGACGAGATCGAGCAAAAGGTGATCACGGCAACGCTCGATTACACCGAGGGCGACAAATCCCGCGCGGCGCGTCTTCTAAATATCGGTCGTAAGACGTTGTATCGAAAGCTCGAGCAGTACGACGGTGAAAGGTAAGCTGTTGCGGTTCGGAAGCAAAATCCTGTATTTTCTAAGCTATAGATTATGAGTTTGTCATCGATAAATATTCAGCCACTGGCCGTCGATGTGTCTTGTAATAGCGACAAGCTGCAGGTCACGCTAGCTGACGGTCGGGAGATCGCCGTGCCGCTCGAGTGGTATCCACGTTTGCTTGAAGCGACGCCGAGGGAGCGAAACGATTGGCAGCTTCTGGGTGGCGGTCTAGGGATTCACTGGGAAGGTCTCGATGAGGACGTGACCGTCGAGAGCTTGTTACGACTTCGATAATTTTGGCGCGAAGAATATATTCCGCGGTGACGCGACGAGTTGGTTTAAGCCAAGTCACCGCGTCACCGCGTTTCTTATTCTCCGTGTCGCAAACGAAACATGGACATCATCGTCGGCACCGCTGGACATATCGATCACGGCAAGACCGCGCTCGTTAAAGCTCTGACCGGTGTCGACGCCGACCGACTCCCCGAAGAAAAACAGCGCGGCATCACGATCGATCTTGGCTTCGCCGAAATGCATGACGGCGAAACGCGGATCGGTTTTGTCGATGTTCCCGGTCACGAGCGTTTTGTAAAAAACATGCTGGCCGGTGCGAGCGGCATTGACCTCGTTCTGCTTGTCATCGCAGCCGACGAAGGTGTGATGCCGCAGACGCGAGAACATTTCGACATCTGCCGTCTGTTGCGGATACGCAACGGCGTCGTTGTTCTTACTAAGTCCGACCTCGTCGATCCCGATACGCTCGAACTAGCGCGATTGGATGCGGCGGAACTCGTCCGCGATTCATTTCTTGAATTCGCGCCCGTTTACGTCGTCAGCTCGCGAAGCGGTGATGGCATCGACGAACTAAAATCGGGTCTACTGACCGCGGCACGCGATGTTCATCGCGACAAAGACATTTTCGAAGCTCGACTCTCTGTCGATCGGAGTTTCTCGATAAAAGGTTTCGGAGCAGTGGTGACGGGAACGCTCGCATCGGGCGAAGTCGCCGATGGTGACGAACTTGAGTTGCTTCCGGTCGGACGTAAGCTTCGCGTTCGCGGTGTTCAGACACACGGCAAGTCGGTCGCGGCCGCACACGCGGGACAACGTACCGCCGTCAATCTCGCCGGTATCGATTACGCGGATGTGAATCGCGGAATGGTGCTCGTTTCGCCGGGTACCTTGTCGGTCGCTCAGACGTTCGACGCTGAGATCGAGATGTTGCCCGACGCTCCCCGGTCGCTACGCTCACGGCAACGCGTCCGCGTGCACCTGGGTACGGCGGAGGTTCTCGCACGCGTTTCGGTTCTCAACGAGGATCACGAGATCGCCCCTGGTGCGAAGGGCTTTGCACAGCTTCGTCTCGAGGTACCGGTTGCCGGGGCCCACGGCGACAGATTCATAATCCGGAGTTACTCACCTCAACACACCATCGCGGGCGGACGCGTTCTGGATCCGGTCGCACAGCGTCATCGACGCAGTGAGTTCCCAACACTCTCGGCGCTGTTGGGTGAGCTTTCGAAAGCGGCCGACGGTGCGGCGAATTCGGCTGATGTTTTTGTAAGAATGTCAGCGGAACGTGGAACTCGGTTTGGTGAACTCCGTTCTCGCACAGGATTGAAAGCGGACGCACTCGAGCAGCTCATCGAAGATGCACGCACGCGGCATTCGATCATCGACGCCGGAGGCGTGCTCGTGTCGGAAACTCCGTTTGAAAAGCTAAAGGCTGCCGCACTCGCTGCGATCGAGGCGCATCACCGGTCCGACAAACTCTCGCGAGGTCTGCAAAAGGAGACACTGCGGGAAAAAATATTCAAGCGCTCCCAGCCGGAGGTTTTTCGAGCCGTGACCGGCATTCTCGAACGTGACGGAAAGATCAGTTCCGATCAGGACGTCTTCAAACTTGCGTCGCACGAGCTGCAACTTTCAGCAGCGGAGCGCGCCGCGTTCGACAAACTTCGCCGTATCTACTC
>DATEOJ010000193.1:0-4131 GCA_035274235.1 Pyrinomonadaceae bacterium | reverse complement strand
AGTATTAAATTGTTGTTCTTCGCGTTCCATTTCAATTTTCTCCTTCGCAAAACAACAATTTAATACTAACGATCCCAAAGACGATTAAGCCGAGATCGTTAGTATTAAATTGTTGTTCTTCGCGTTCCATTTCAATTTTCTCCTTCGCAAGGAGCGTTCCTTCACTGTAATAACGCGAAGATGACGGGGATTTCGTATCACTTTTGCACAGAGGAATTTTCAATGTGCACGAATTTTGGTCAGGTATTCGGTCGGATTGAAGTGTTAGAAAATCGGACGCTTTAGCTCGCGGTAAAGTTCGTCTCCGACAATGGCGCCTTCGTGCTTCTTTATATGCTCGACGAATACGAGGGCGGCATGAATGCGTCGATCGATGTCCTTGATCTTTCCGATGAGGTATAGCACCGAACGCTGCTTGCCGGCGGTGAGCGCGTGAAACAACTTGTCCGCCTTACCGTCCTGCCGCAGCACTTCCTTAAATTCGGGGGGCATCGGTAGACCGTACTTGCTCTCGTCTGCTTTCAGTTCGACGACGATCTTGTCACCCGCCAATATGCGAAGGCGGTCGCGTTTCGTTTTGTTGACCACGATTACGAAGTCGCCGTCTGACGGAAGCAACGCGCATTGAAAGGTTTCGGTGCCGTTGATGGTACAAACGACACGGCGCGATTTGTCCTTCTTTTCAAACTTTTTACCGATCCTTCCCGGAACGTCGACGAAATGCCAACCGGAGTCTTTCGATGACCGGATAAGAGTAGTTTTGAATTTGGTTAGCTTCACAATTTCAGTAACGACGGTTTACTTTAACGCGGGGATCGCGGAGTCCGCGGAGCACGATATTATTGCCGCCCGTCCTCTGGCGTTTCGGTGTTTAAAACACGGTCTCTGCGTTAAAAGCGACACTTTTGCTAGAATCATACTCGAATGCACACCGATATTCAGCCCATTCTTGACCGTGCCTTAGGCGGTGAGCGACTAACGTCGGAAGATTGCACCGCGCTACTTGAGTCGAAGGATTTTGTCCGCATCGGTCTCGCCGCACACGAGATCCGGATGAAGCACAACCCGACGGATGTCGTCACGTACATCATCGATCGGAACATCAACTACACGAACGTCTGCAATGTCGTCTGCACGTTCTGTGCGTTCTATCGACGTCCGGGTAAACCCGACACGTACGTCCATTCGATCGAAGAGATCGAGAAGCGAATCGACGAGACGATCGCACTAGGCGGGACCGGTGTGTTGATGCAGGGTGGTCTGCATCCGGATTTCAATATCGAGTGGTACGAAGATCTTCTGCGAACTCTTCACGCAAAGTATCCGAAGTTTCAGCTGCACTGCTTCTCACCGCCCGAGATACACAACATTCATCTCATCAGCGGACTCGATTACGAGACGATCATGCAGCGTCTGAAGGACGCGGGTTTGAATTCACTTCCGGGCGGCGGCGGCGAGATCCTTGACGACGAAGTTCGGAAACGCGTTTCGACAAAGTGCAACACGCAGGAATGGTTGGACGTGATGCGAGCGGTCCACAAGGTGGGACTCATCTCGACTGCGACGATGATGTTTGGCATCGGTGATCGCATCGAGCACCGCGTAAGACATCTTCAACGCATACGCGACGTGCAAGATGAGACCGGCGGTTTCACCGCGTTCATCCCGTGGACGTTCCAGCGCGAGAACACGGCGCTCGGTCGGAAGATTACGATCGAGCCGACCGGTATCGACTACCTGCAGATGGTCGCGGTATCGCGCCTATTTCTCGACAACGTTCAGCACATCCAGGCGTCGTGGTTGACGCAAGGACTCAAGCTCGGTCAGACCGCGTTGCGTATGGGCGCCGACGACATGGGTTCGATCATGATCGAAGAGAACGTCGTCTCCGCCGCTGGTGCGAGCACGTGCGCGAATGAAAAAGATTTGAGATATCAGATCCGCGAGGCCGGCTTCACCCCTCAACAGCGCGACATTCTCTACAACTACATCGATCGTCCGGACGTTGATTTGGATTCAAGTGATTCGATGAAGTTGAAGCAGCTGAGCGTGGCGTTTGCGGATTAAGGATGTTGAAGACTCCAGACTATGCCGAGAGCTACAAAGTCCGACCGGTTATCCTATTCGGAGGAATAGGAAGCCTCGGAATAATTTTCTTTTACCTCTTCAGTATTTATCTGACCTCCGATCACCACCCACTGGGATACGCAAACACTATTGACGAGATGATGTCGTACACGATGTTCTTTTCGTTTGCGATCATCTCCTTTATCCTCGCATCATTCGTCGTTCGTCGCTTTCGAGAGCGCTTAACAAGACTGGTTGTTTCTTGGCTTCCAGTAGCGATATTAGGTTCCGTGATCTTTTCCTTCAGTTTTAATCTCGCTACCTGGTTGATTGCGATCAATAGCTATCGTGACGGCGATCCGTTCCGGATTCCGCCGCCAACATTTTTGGGCATAGTTGGCATAGCTCTTTTTTTCTCATTTGTTCTCGCCCCGGTTAGCATGGTGCCGTGCGCCATCGCGATGCAGTTTCCGTCATTGATCATTGACCGTCCGTCTAAGGGACTAGAGTTGGAGAGCGATTCGTACAGAGCGGACGCGTCGGACCCATCTAACACCGAGTGATCCACCCATCATTAAGTATTCTTAGTCGCTGAAAGCGACCTAACATTAAAGCCTAGGGTGGAGCGAGCAAAGCGAGCGTAACCCTAAATCGAACCGCAGCATTCGCATAGCGACGTCAAGATAACAACGTTCGCAAGTTCGGAAGGGTAGCTCTGCTCCCGCTATTACAATCCCGAACCCCGGTGAAAATCCGGTAATGTGATAGCGGGAGCAGAGCTACCCTTCCGGACCTGCGAATGTTGCCGCGTTGACCTCGTTATCTATATACCTCGGTTCTTACACGCACTCTGAGCAAAAACTTCTTGCACCATTCGCTTCGCAGTGCTTCAATTGCCGAGTCCGCTGGGTCCGTTGAAAAACTGGTAAGCTCGATCAGAGTCATCGCAAAGCCACCGGCGTATAATCGTCTGTTCAGCAAATCCACTCCATTGCCAAACAACAGGAGGTCGATCATGGGTCATCGCAGCAATCTGACGGCAATCGCTTTTGTCGCCCTATCGTTACTCGTCCCTGTCCCCTTCGTTCGAGCCGACTCCGTCTCCGAATGGAACACTCGTGCCTGCGATATTGTCGGCGTCGTTAACTATGACACGCCGACGTCGAACCGCGTGCTCGCGATCATGCACACTGCGATCTATGAAGCGGTGAATGCGATCACGAAGAAATATCCTGCGGGCGAGTTGAAGTTGAACGCCTCGGGCGGAGCGTCGGTCGATGCGGCGGTTGCGGGGGCGAGTCGGGCGGTGCTTATAAAGCTTGTTCCGGCGAAGGCGATCGATGTTGAACTGGTCTTCAAGAAAGTGATGGACGCAATTCCCGATGGCCAATCGAAGACCCTCGGCCTCTCCGCTGGCGAACGAGCAGCGGCCGCAATTCTCGCGGCTCGAGCGGAAGACGGTTTCGCGACCGTCGAGTCATACCGTCCCTACACGATCGCCGGCGTTTACGTTCCAACCGCGCTTCCCGCCGTCTCTCAGTGGCCGTTACGAAAGCCGTGGGTAATGACGAGTCCTACGCAGTTTCGTCCGGGACCTCCGCCCGATCTGAAAAGTGCGCAATGGGCGCGCGATTACAACGAGATCAAGGCGATTGGGGGCAAGACCAGTTCGACGCGGACCGTCGAGCAAACGAACATCGCTCGTTTTTGGGAAGCCACGGGACCGGTGATCTATCACGGTCTGGTTAAGTCGGTAGCGGACTCACCAGGTCGCGACGTCACGCGCAACGCACGTCTGTTTATGGTTGTAACCCAAGCGACCGATGACGCGATGATCGCGATCTTCGACGCGAAGTATCAGTACAAATTCTGGAGACCGATAACCGCGATCCGCAACGGCGACATCGACGGGAATGACGCGACCGAACGCGATCCGTCGTGGACTCCGTTTATCAACACGCCGATGCATCCAGAATATCCGTGTGCGCACTGTATCGTGTCAGGAGCGATCGGGACGGTACTTGAAGCGGACATTGGTAGTGGTGGGGGAGCTGTCCTTTCGAC
>DATEOJ010000192.1:0-8008 GCA_035274235.1 Pyrinomonadaceae bacterium | reverse complement strand
GCCGACACATGGAAGGTCGAGGTCCGCGATCCGTCGGAGTTTCTCGCGTCCGGGCGCGACGGGATCCTCTGGCTCGGTCACGCGTCGTTCTACATTCGCGTGAACGGCGTCGGGATACTCACCGACCCGATCTTCGGAACGCCACCGGTCGTCAAGCGGTATGTCGAAGTCCCTTCGCCGCTCGAACACATCACAAAGGTCGATTACGTTCTCCTCTCGCACGATCATCGCGACCACATGGACGAGACAACGCTGCGTGATGTCGCGAACAAGTTTCCAAACGCGCGCTTTCTCGCGGGTCTTCGATCGGAAGATGTCCTGACAAAATGGAGCACACCGACGAACTTGGTCGGAACCGCCGGATGGTTTCAGGAGTTTGCCCTCGCGGATGATCGTCTCCAGGTATATTTTCTACCCGTGCGTCATTGGTCGCGTCGCGGACTCTTCGATACGAACCGGCGTCTATGGGGCGGGTACATCATCAAGACGGATACAGCGACGATCTACTTCGGCGGCGATAGCGGTTACGGAAGTCACTACCGTGAGACCGCCGAACTATTCCCAAAGATCGACTACTTCTTGATAGGTATCGGGGCGTACGAACCGCGTTGGTTCATGGAGGCGAATCACAATAATCCGTCGGATGTGGTGAAGGCGTTTGTAGATTCGGGTGCTCGATATCTCGTACCGATGCACTACGGAACGTTCGATCTTTCAGACGAACCGCCGAGCCAGCCGCTTCGGCTTCTGCGCGAACAAGCGGAGAAGGCGGGTGTATCAGACCGCGTCCGCGCCGTCGCTATTAACGACGTCATTACTTTTTAACGCAGAGACCGCAGAGAACGCGGAGCTTTTTCCTCAATCCTCTCCGCGTTCTCCGCGATCTCTGCGTTCCAAACAAACTTGGGCTTTTGCAGCATCTCCCGCATAATACCCACGAATCTTTCCCTCATGCTCAACGGTAAAAAGATCGTCGTCGTCATGCCGTCGTATAACGCCGCCCGGACACTTGCGCGGACGGTTGAAGAAGTGCCGCGTGACATCGTCGATGAGATCCTACTCGTCGATGACGCGAGTTCCGACGAAACCGTTGAGCTCGCCAACGAACTCGGTCTCACCGTCTTCGTGCATGAAAAGAATTTTGGCTACGGTCGGAACCAGAAGACATGCTACCGAGAAGCGCTAAGCCGCGGTGCGGACATCATCGTGATGGTCCACCCCGACTATCAGTACTCGCCTCACCTCATCGTACCGATGGCGGGAATGATCGCTTACGGGGAATACGACACGGTCATTGGGTCACGCATTCTCGGCAAGGGCGCGTTGCAGGGCGGAATGCCCGTCTACAAATACATCGCGAACCGCGCACTCACTTTCTTTCAGAACGTCATGCTCGGTTTCAAGCTCTCCGAGTATCACACCGGCTTTCGCGCGTTTCGACGCGAGGTGCTTGAAGAGTTGCCGTTGAATGAAAACTCGGACGACTTTGTCTTCGACAATCAAATACTCGCGCAAGTTATTCACTTCGGATTCCGCGTTGGAGAGATCTCGACGCCGACGCGTTACTTCGCCGAAGCGTCGTCGATAAATTTTCTCCGCAGTGTTCGCTACGGTTTAGGTGTCGTCGCGACGTCCTTATCGTTTCGCCTTCACCGGATGAAGATCGTGCGTTCGCGCGTCTTTGAGGGTCGCGGACAAAAACTTATTTCAAACTATTACAAAGAGATCGAGACCGGTCAGGCCGGCAGCAAGAGATAGATGGAATCGGACGAACAAGCAAACACGTCGCGACAGACCGATCGAATCGTTTTTGCTGGACTGATCGGTTTGTGCGTGTTCATCTATGGACAGGTGCTGTCGTTCGAGTTCATCAATCTCGACGATAACCTCTACGTCTACGACAACCCGTTCGTGCGTGCCGGACTAAACACCGTGTCGCTGAAATGGGCATTGTTCGCTATACACTCAGCGAACTGGCACCCACTCACGTGGATCTCGCACATGATCGACGCTAGCCTGTTCGGTCCGAACGCAGGTCGTCATCACTTCGTCAACGTCGTATTTCATGCCGCGAACTCCGTACTCGCGTTTGTTGTTTTCAAACGGTTGACGGGATGCGTGTGGCGTAGTGCGATGGTCGCGATGCTATTTGCCGTTCATCCGGCGCATGTTGAGTCGGTCGCTTGGGTGTCCGAACGAAAGGACGTACTTAGCACACTGTTCTGGCTCCTAACGATGCTCGCGTATGTTGAGTGGGTTCGAGGAGCAGGCGACGGAAGCCGGAGTGTGATCAAGAGTGTTCTGTCCGTACCTTATCTCCTTCTACTCCTCGCATTCGTACTCGGCTTGGCGTCGAAGCCGATGCTGGTTACGCTCCCGTTCGTCCTTTTGCTCATCGACTATTGGCCGCTCGGGCGACTCAGTTCGATCCGCGATATTGTTCACCGCGTCGGAGAAAAACTGCCGCTGTTCCTCCTCTCGGCCGCGTCGTCGTACATCACAATACTGGCCCAGTCGTTCCAGGGCGCTGTGGCCTCAACGAGCCTCCTTCCGTTATCGACTCGCTTGGAAAATGCCGCTGTGTCATATGCGAAATATATCGGCATGCTTTTCTATCCGGCCGACCTGGGGATCAACTACGCGTACAACTATTCGATCCCCGTATGGCAGGTCGGTGCGGCAGTTGTTCTGCTTCTTGGGATAACCGCCGTGTGCCTCTGGGAACGCAGAGAGCGACCGTACCTGATCGTGGGTTGGTTGTGGTTTTTGGGAACGATGGTTCCGGTGATCGGGATAGTCCAGGTCGGGGCACAGCCGCTTGCCGATCGATACACATACGTGCCCTACTTCGGCCTGTTCGTGATGATCGTCTGGGGCGCCGCTGAGTTGGCCGTTAGTCTCAAATTAAGCCGGACTGCCGTTTCAGTCGTATGCGGAGCGGCGATATTGATCCTTTCCGTTCTCGCTTTTCAGCAGACCGCTAACTGGAGAGACTCCAGCACGCTATATCAACGTTCGATCGACACCGGATACGCAAACTTCATCACATATCACAATATGTGTGCGGTGATGCTTGGCCAGAAGCGTTACGCCGAAGCGGAAGCGAATTGCCAGCAAGCGATCTCGGCGGAACCAAAATTCGTCGAGGCTTACGACGTCCTGGGCATGATATACGTCGGGCAGAATCGTTTCTCGGAAGCAGCGACTACTTTTAAGAAAGCGATCGAGGTAGAGCCGAATGATCCCGTTGCACACGGAAATCTTGCAGTACCGCAGATGCTGCTTGGTGAGACTGCCGAGGCCGAACGCAGCATCGACAAAGCGGTGGAATTGTACCGGGCCCGCGGAGCCGATCTCGAGTTTCTAGCGGTCTCCTATTCGAACCTCGCGGGTGTGCTCGCCCGGGAGAAAAACTACTCACGCGCGAGCGAGGTGCTGCGTCGTGCAGTTGCGATCGCGGGCCACCGTGCAGATATCCGCGCGAACCTCGCGATGATGCTCTACTTCGAGAACCGTACGAACGAGGCGCGTACCGAGATTGACCAAGCCCTCGCAATGAACCCCAACATTGCCGAGGTACAAAATATTTACGGTATGGTGCTCTTAAAGCAGGGCGACAGCGCGGGTGCCGCCCGGGCGTTTGAGCGAGCTATTCAACTGAAACCCGAATTCACCGAAGCGAAAGAAAATCTGGAAAGGATACGAAAGAGTTAGGCGGTTCGATCAAAGACGGAGGCGATGGATGAGATCATTCGATAGGCGAGAGTTTATTACTACTTCTGCCGCGGCGGGCGTCGGATTGATGACCGCCCTTACGGCGTCCGCGCAACGCACCGATCTGGATGTCGAGGAAGCGACCATCGCGAGCTTGCAGACGGCGATGGGCAAAGGCGTTTATACCGCGCAGCAACTAGTCACTCGATACGTGACGATCATCGCCTCGCGCGATAAGCGGGTAACGAATTCGATCATCGAGATCAACCCGGATGCTCTACGGATCGCTGCACAGCTGGATCGAGAACGAAAAGCTGGAAAGTTGCGAGGGCCGCTGCACGGTATTCCGGTAGTCCTGAAGGACAACATCGATACGGCCGACAAAATGAAGACGACGGCCGGCAGTCTCGCGTTGCTTGATGCTCCGGTGCCAAAGCAGGATGCATTTCTTGTCACGCAGCTTCGCAACGCAGGTGCGGTCGTGCTAGGAAAGACGAACCTGAGCGAGTGGGCAAACTTTCGTTCGACGGCGTCGACTAGCGGATGGTCGGGACGCGGTGGGCAAACTCGCAATCCGTATATCCTCGACCGAAATCCGTGCGGCTCGTCGTCGGGAACCGGTGCGGCGATCGCGGCGAACTTTGCGGCTATCGGAATCGGAACGGAGACCGATGGATCGATCGTTTGTCCGTCGTCGATCTGCGGGATCGTCGGTATCAAGCCGACTGTCGGACTCATCTCGCGAAGCGGCGTGATTCCGATCTCCGCGTCACAAGACACTGCCGGACCGATGACTCGCACCGTTGCAGATGCCGCGGTCATGCTCAACGTCCTCGACGCAGCCGATCCGAGCGATCCGGCAACAACAGCGGCAGGGAAACGGCGTGAGCGTGTCGACTATACAAACTTTCTAAAAGCAGATGGCCTAAAAGGTGCCGTCATCGGTGTTGCACGTGACTACTGGGGTAAACGCGCTGAAGTGGACAAGCTGATGGACGCAGCGCTGGATGTGATGAAGAGGCACGGGGCAACGCTCGTCGATGTGAAGTTTCCGGGAATAACCAAATTCGGCGACGCGGAGTTTGAGGTGCTGCAATTCGAGTTCAAGGACGGGCTCGAGAAGTATCTCGCCGGACGAGGCTCGCGTTTCAAGACGCTCGACGACCTGATCAGATTTAACAACGAGAACGCGGCGCGCGAGATGCCTCACTTCAAACAGGAGATCTTTGAGACGTCGGCAAAGAAAGGCCCGCTTACATCCAAAGAATATCGCGACGCTCGTGCACTCAGCCTCAAACACACGCGTGATGATATCGATGAAGCGATGAAGAAGTATAAGCTCGACGCGATCGTCGCCCCTTCCAACGCACCGTCGTGGATGACCGATCTCGTCAACGGTGATTGCGGGAGCAATTACATCTCGAGTTCGTCGTTAGCGGCGGTGTCGGGTTACCCGGCCATCACCGTGCCGGCCGGATTTATTAGAGAACTGCCGATCGGCATATCGTTCTTCGGCCGGCCATGGAGCGAGGGCGACTTGATAAAGTTCGCGTATGCGTTTGAGCAAGCGACGAAAGCGAGAAGGAAACCGAAGTTTTTGGCGACGGTTAGCTGACTGGAGAGCAAGCGTCCCGCTTGCACGCAGGGTGACGCCTATGCCGGCCGCGTAGCGGACAAATGCGTTTAGCCGTGGGTGGAGCGTTTCGCGGAGCCCACGGTATCGGGCGAGCAACACAACACTGCCGCGTTAGCGGCAGATGCACGAAACAAAAAATCTTGTGTGTATGTCCCACGACGAAGGGGCAAGGTTTCGGGATTGTGCACTTACCGCTGACGCGGCAACGTTCTTTGTTTGCCATATTCCGTGGGCTCCGCGAAACGCTCCACCCACGGCTAAATGCATATGTCCGCTACGCGGCCGGCGTTGCGACGGGTTCCGTCGAGATCGTATCAGTAGAGAGTATTTTGAGGCCGTGCAAGACGAGGTCCTCATCCACCGTCACCATCCCCGACAACTCCGATGCGAGTCTACTCGCGTTGCCGCCGGTCGCAACGATCCGCGAAACTCCGGACTCAGTTCGTATCCGGGTTACCAATCCCTCCACCAGAGCGACGTAGCCGTAATAGACACCCGAGCGGATCGCATCGACCGTCGAATTACCCAACACCGTGTTTGATCTTGTTGGCTCCACATGCGGGAGTTTCGCGGCTTTAAGATGTAGGGCCTCGGACATCGCGTCCACCCCCGGTGCGATCACACCGCCGAGAAACTCGCGACTATCGCTCACGACGTCAATCGTCGTCGCCGTACCAAGACTGCACACGATGCACGGCACCCCATGTCTCTCGACCGCAGCGTAGGCAACGACAAGACGGTCCGTGCCAAGCGAGGAGAGAGGTTCGTAATTGATCTTCAGACCGAAGTCGAACGAGTTGTCGACGAAGACCGGTTCCGATTCGACGGAGTCACTAAGAAACGACCGAATCGCGGATTCGATCTCCGGTACGACCGAACAAACGATCGCGCGTTCAAGTTTGCCGGAAAGGTGATCTCCGACCGCGAGACGAATTTCGTCCGAAGTCGCGTCCCGTTTTGTCGGGATGGAGAATTTTGAGGTAAGGGTGTCGCCTTCGAAAAGGCCAAACTTGATCGCGGAGTTGCCGATGTCAACAGCGAGAAGCATAAGAAAGTGAAAAAGTGGAAAAGGGAAGAATTATCGGTTAGACGCGCCTCCCTTTTTCACTTTTCCACCTTTTCACCCTTTCACTTTTTCACCCTTGCAAGGGTAGTCCGTCGTAGACGATCGTCCAACCGTTCTTGCGGCTTGTGCGAAGACTCTTTGTGAACCACTCGAGCGCCGCGGTCGGATCGTCGTAGATCTGGACGGCCGGGTTTGCCTCGCGCGGATCGACACGACAGATCGCAGCACCGGCGGTCGCACTCTTGATGCACAAGAGAGCCACCATATTGTTCTTCTTCAGAACCGCCGTGCGCATCAGGATATCGTCGGCGTTGTCTTCGCCGAAGTCGTCAAAATCCGCCAACTCGTCGGTGAAGTCGTCGTCGAAATCGAAATCGTGGTCCAGGTCAAACTCGTTGCTCATAACTTCAAAGCGTAGTTAGAAACTACACTGTTGGGCGGGAAAGTTCAATTCATACTTAACCTCGGAAAAGTTCTTTACGAGGAGCTCCTCGCGTAACTTGTTTCCCGACCTTCGATCGATCACTTCGCGCCAGATCTCGTTCTCGCGAAAGTTCGTTCCATCGACGTTTGTAAAGCGATGATTCTGCTCGAAAACATGGTACGAGTGGAGCGGTTCTGTAGCCGTGTAGACCGCACCCTTGAGGTGTTCTTCGGTAAGCCAGACGCGAAACTGGAATGTGTGTTCGGTTGGATTAAAGAACCTGAGGTCGATGTAGTTGTAGAAGACGCCGGCTCCGCTTCCGAATGGGAGCGTGCGGTTCTCGTCGGGGAACGGGTCGAAGCTGTGATGATGACGCTCGGCGATTTCGAGCGGCGTATGGAGAGCCATCCAGTAGAGAAGATTCGCGAGTTGGCACAAACCGCCGCCCACTCCACGCACCACCTCGCCGCGAGAGAGCTGCATGCCTTCAAGGTAACCACGGTCGGCGGTCGCTTCGCCGACCAATTGCCAGAATGAGAATGTTTCGCCTGGTTTGACGAGCACGCGGTCGATCGTCGGGCATGCGATCTCGAGATTGCGGATCTTGTTCTCCTGAAGTTGTGGGTCCGAGTTTCCGAGACGGCGTCGGAGAAGAGACTGGTGCTTCTTACACGTGAACGGCAGATCCTCCGCCGCACGCTCGACCGCGAAACGAACGCCGCTGGACGCATCGGCGAGCTTTCGAAAGAGTCGCTTTTGAAAGATGCGTGTCTGATAGATCGCGGGGTGTAATTCGGAAAGACGTTTTCGCATTAAGTGGTTGTTCTGAGCTGTTCGACATCGCCGGCGTGGACGATCGAGAGCTGACCGTCATCACGTCGGACTCGCAAGGCACCTTCGGGTTCGAGTCCGTCGGTCACGCCCAAAATCGTTTCATTTTCTAACACAACTCTGACGCGTTTTCCAGAGAAATAACTCGAACGCCCGCGCCAGGCGTCGGTGATCGTTGCTGGACCGTCCACGCTGTTGAAAACGTCGTACCAGCGAGAAAGTTGCGTCGTCAATTTCTGCGCAACCTGAGCGGGTAACATCTTGAGTCCTGCCGCGTCTTCGATCGAGGTCGCGGAGTCGTGGAGGTCTACGGCAATCGAGTCGGACCGGACATTGA
>DATEOJ010000191.1:0-8524 GCA_035274235.1 Pyrinomonadaceae bacterium | reverse complement strand
CGGCAACCAACATCGCGGTCGGTTCAGCATACATCGCGGATCTTAAAGGACAGTTCGACGGCCTCTACGAAGCGATCGCCGCGAGTTACAACGGTGGAGAAGACAACGCGAGTCGCTGGTTGAATCGCAGCAAGCCAAAGGAACCCGGAATCTTTGTTTCAGAGGTAGGTTTTGCCGAGACGAAGAATTATGTGTTCAAGGTAATGGGTAACTATCGCGTCTACAAGGCGCTTTATACCGAAGACCTTCAACGCAGGTGAAATGAGAAATGCGCGACGCCGGGTTTTACCTAAGGTGCTCGTTACTCTCTTCACTGTCGCTCTCACGATCTTCTCTACTGCCGCGTTCGCTTAGAAAGCTTGTCCGACAAGAGCCCCGGCTTCTTCGACGCTCCGGCCCGACGGGGGTTTCATCGACTCTCCGCGCGTCCGCATAGTTGGATATATCGACCGAGCCGGTAAATATATCTGGAAGCCCGGTACGAGATCGCCGACAGCCGACCTTCCAACAGCATCCCAGCGGTCTCACCGTCAAAGTAAACAGATATTGCCACCTCTCGGAGATTTAGTTTAGAGTGTCCGTGATAACGGACATGAGAGCTTCCTCTTCAATCCTTAGGATCACCTTGGCCTTCGCTCTGGTTGCTTTACTCGCGCAACCCGGTCTCGCGATCACTTTCGATTTTTCCTTTGGAACAAACGGAAAATTCATGACCACGTTCTCCGACACCGGTAGTCCGAGCAGCGCGGGTGCGGAGGTATTCTTTCAGCCATCCGGACGGATCCTCGTCGTCGGCAGTCATTCGCAGCAAGGAACCTCTAGTCGCACAAGCGGTATCGCGATTGCCGCTCTAACGTTGAACGGCGGGCTTGTCCCGGACTACGGGACCGCGGGCAAGGTACTTGCTTGGAGCCCTATCATCAGTATCTCTCGAACGAATTCCGTCATGCTCGCTGATGGGTCGATGCTCCTTTTCCACCAGCACTCGGGTTCCTCCGAAAGTCGCCCGGCGATCTCGAAGTACTCACCGGGAGGGATTTTCGATCCAACCTACAACCCGGACCTCGATCTTTTTCCGAACCAGACGCTCGCCGTTAGAATCGCTCAAGCAGGTGGCGGGAAGATCCTAGCCTTGGTACGCAACGGCGACAACCATTACCTCGTTCGACTCAATCCCGACAGTTCTCGCGACACCACGTTTGGACCGAACGGTGTTCGCCCCTTTAATCTCAAGCGGTTCGCGACTCAGCCTAGAGTGTTCGGCCTCGAAGAACTGCCCGACGGAAAAATAATTGTGGCCGGCACGCACTACCTCGGTTTTGACACGCCGACGTTTGTCGCCCGCTTCGATCGCGATACAAATCTCGACCGATCATTTGGTCTTCAGGGTGCCGTTCGAGTGACCTTCCAATACGCGAGCGCGCAAGGAGTCACACTCAAGGTCCAGCCCGACGGAAAAGTGTTGGTCGGCGGTGCCTATACATTCCTTGGATCGACAACGCTTCTCTTCAGACTTACCACCCGTGGAAAGCTCGACACTACGTTCGGTGAAGCTGGATTCGCCCGAACCGCTTTCAACAATTGGAACGTGATACGAGGGATAGAACTTGCGCCGGACGGAACGCTCTTCGTCACCGGTGGGTGCGGTGCCAAGGCGGCTCCACCCAACGAACGTCTGTTCGTGATCCGCTATTCGTCGGCGGGCACGCTCGTCGAGTCGATCGTCACGAATTTTATAAGTGGTAGAGAGGCGGGCTCAAACGACATTCTCTTCCAACCCGACGGCAGGCTTGTCGTCGCGGGCTTCACACAAAACCCGGGGGACAATAACCTTCAATTCGGGATCGCGCGTTTCAACCAGTAACTACTCTTCCCAATCACCCTGACCTTCTCTCTCGACATGGTACCCGGCGCCTTCCAGATGCTTGTGGACTTCGCGGCCGTGACGTTCGTCGCGCACTTCGAGGATCATTTCGATACCCGTATAACCCAAGGGTGCGAGCCAGATCGCGCGCTGATGATTTACTTCGACAACGTTCGCACCGATCTCTGCGACCTGGTCGAGCATTGCCGCCAACGCACCCGGCCGATCAAGAACGAGAAGTTTGAACACCACATAGCGGCCTTGCTTGACGAGTACTTGTTCGATGACCCGATTGAGCAAGTTACCGTCAATGTTCCCGCCCGCGAGAACCGCGCACACTGTGTCGGACGGCTGCACGTTCACTTTCTTTGCCACTAGTGCGGCGAGCCCAGCAGCTCCGGCACCCTCGACGACGAGTCGATTGTTCTGCACGCAGTGAAAAATTGCCCGTGCGATCTCGTCCTCGCTCACCTCGACAACTTCGTCAACATAGTCGCGGATGATTGGAAGTGTCAGCATGCCAGGACGCTTGACCGCGATACCGTCGGCGATCGTGGGTTGATGGGCGGTGAATTCGACCGGCTCGCCCGCTTTCAGCGATATATTGACCGGTGCAACGTTCGCAGCCTGGACACCGATCACGCGGACATTCGGGATCAAGCTCTTCACTGCGATAGCGATTCCCGAGATGATCCCACCTCCGCCTATAGGAACGACAACGGTCGTCACAGACGGCAACTTCTCGAATATCTCGCAGCCGATCGTTCCCTGACCCGCGATCACACGCGGATCGTCGAACGCGTGGACATACGTGTAGCCATGTTCCTTACCGAGTTCCCTCGAATACGCGACCGCCTCGTCAAACGTCTTGCCGTGAAGGATCGCCTCCGCGCCAAACGAACGAGTCGCCATCACCTTTGTCAGCGGTGCGAACTCAGGCAGTACGATCGTTGCCTTTATATTGTGAAGCCGCGCGGCAAGTGCCACCGCCTGAGCATGGTTCCCTGCAGACCCGGTCACAACGCCGCGGGCTTTCTCTTCGTCGGAAAGTCGCGAGATCGTGTTGTAGGCACCGCGGATCTTGAATGAACCGGCCCGCTGAAGGCACTCAGCCTTGAGATAGACCCGCGCACCGAGCTCATCCGAAAGCTTTTCGTCGGAGACTATCGGCGTCAGATTGATTATGTCCTTGAGAACGTTACGAGCGTCTTGAATTTCGGCGAGTGTTACCGTCATGAATCTTCAGGCAAACGTTGAATTTACCCGAGATTATAAGTCAGGCGGTCCGGATACGAAAAACCGGGACCGAAGCGAAGGCGTTGGAATGATATTCGATAGGTCAACTGAAGTATCTAGGATGGATATTTGGTATGACTACTGAGCCTTGCTTTGGTCCCGGTCTTTTTGTAAAAGAGCATTTTTCATAGATCCCTTGTCCTTTCCCCCTTGTTCTCTCCACCTATAAACGCGTGGAATACCTGGAAAACCTATCAAGGGAACGCGCGATATGGTCGAAAATTTCCAAGTTTCTTCAAAATAATGTATATCTATGGCTGAATCCGTTTCCGAAATAGCTCCTCTTCCCGTTTTGTAGTTCGAGCCAGGCGGCTTTACGGATTCGATGCTGCAATGCCGGACGCTAGAAAGGCACGTCTACCGTTCGGGCAAAGAGATCAAAACCGAATATGGAATTCTACGGCGTCGGCGCCATCTTTCTCCTCTTTCTCGGTATCGCCTTACTGACGGTTGCGTGGAAGACGATAAAAATTGTCCCGCAATCCACTGTCCTGCTGATCGAGAGGCTCGGACGTTTCAATCGCCTCGCGAATAGCGGCCTGAATATTATCGTCCCGTTCTTCGAGGCTCCGCGGGCCGTCTACTGGTCCACTGTACGACCGGGGCTGACGTCGATAGATCTTCGCGAGCAGTTTATCGACATGCCACCGCAGCCCGTTATCACGCGCGACAACGTCACGATCTCCGTGGATTCCGTTGTCTACTGGCAGGTCACTGACCCGATAAAAGCGGTATACGAGGTTGCCGATCTTGTCGGCGCGATTGTCCAACTGACGATCACGGGAATGCGTGCTGTCATGGGAGACATGGATCTTGATCACACGCTTTCCTCCCGTGACCAGATCAACGCGAAGCTCCGCATCATACTCGACGAGGCAACCGACAAATGGGGTGTGAAGGTCACGCGTGTCGACGTAAAGAATATCAATCCGCCCGAAGACGTCCGCATCACGATGGAGAAGCAGATGACTGCCGAGCGAAATCGCCGTGCACTCGTTCTGCAGGCCGAGGGCGACAAGCAAGCCGCGATCGCCCGTGCCGAAGGTGAGAAGCAAGCATCGATCACGCGGGCAGAGGGAGAGAAGAGTTCGGCCATCCTGCAAGCCGAGGGCGCCGCCCAAGCTCGGCTCACCGCGGCGAGCGCTGAGGCCCAGGCAATAAACCAGATCAGCCAGATCATTGGGAGTTCCGAACAGACGGCGCAGTACTTGATCACTGCACGTTATATCGAATCGCTTCGCGACATGACGCGGACGCAGAATTCAAAAGTTATCTTCATGCCGATGGAAACCTCGACAATGCTTTCGAGTATCGGCGCGATCAAAGAGGTTCTTTCAGAGACGGGTGAGAAGCAGGAGCAGTTGCCGAATCCGCCGCGTTCTCCCAGAGAGTTGAATAAATAGACTTGGAGACGAACAACTAACTACCTATGCACAAAGTCATCGCATTACTGATCGTTGCGATCGTGGCCTTCGCTGGATCGTTGCTGTGCCCTCAAGAACCCGTTGCGGCCGCTGGGCCAACTATCTTCGATTTCAAGGCAAAGGACATCGACGGTGCTGAAGTTAAGCTGAAGAAATTCAAGGGGAATGTCCTACTCGTCGTAAACACCGCAAGCAAGTGCGGCTACACACCGCAGTACGAAAGCCTCGAGGCCACTTACAACAAGTACAAAGACAAACGCTTTGCTGTGCTCGGCTTCCCTGCCAACAACTTCGGAAATCAGGAACCGGGTACTGAGGCAGAGATCAAAGAATTCTGCACGTCGAAGTATCGAGTCACCTTCCCCATGTTTGCGAAGATCTCGGTAAAGGGCGAAGACATCGATCCGCTCTACGCTTACTTTACTGACATGAAGCTAAATCCGGTATACGGAGGTCCGATCACATGGAACTTCAATAAGTTCCTGATCGATCGAAAGGGCAACATCGTCGCAAGGTTCTCGTCAAAGCAGGCGCCGGACAATCCGGACGTCATAGCTGCGATCGAAGCGGCTCTTAACGACTAACGAACCGCGAGATCACGGAATATACCGAGCCGGTTGGGAGGAGTTTGCTCTCGTAAACAACGAGACCGTCGACTTCGAATTCGACCGGCTCGATTTGCGCTCGCAGATGGCCTGCGACCAGATCTTGCGCCGACTGCGGATCTTTAACGCGTCCGATCGTTATGTGAGGAGTAAAGCGGCGGTCGTCGGGTTCGAAGCCGAGAGACCGACAGACTTCTTCGACCGATGCTTGCCCTTTCGAAGCAAGCCCGTCGCGATCGTCGGCACCGATCCAAAGAATTCTCGGCCGACTTTTGTTTGGGAAGATACCCGGACCGCTGAGGCGCAGTATGCCGCGACCGAGCGTACGAACCTTTTCATCGAGGCCAGCGTTAAGTTTCTCGAGAATGTCGTCGGTGGTCGGTCCGAGAAACTTCACGGTGATGTGAAGCTTTTCCGCCCGCTCCCAACCGACGTTTGCGGAAGGATATTTATGACGAAGGCGTTGCACGTGGTCGAAGCATTCCGAACGTGCTGCGTCTGACAGCTCGATCGCGATAAAGATCCGTCTGAGGTCCGTTTTGTTCGCCATTTTTCTGCTGGTAGAATTCTATCTGATCTATGACGATCGTAAAGGCTCTCTTCATCCTCGCAATCACCGCAATTTTAGCCATCGGCGCAGTTTCGTTTTGGCTTTACTCTTCGATGACGTCGACGCACGCGCACGATAAGGCGAATCAGTTTGTCGTGATCGAAAAAGGCACGGCTCCCGGCGCCATTATTGACAAGCTAGCTGCCGATGGCGTTATCGCCAGTCCACTCGCGACGAAGATCTACGTCCGCACGCTTGGCGACTCCGGAAAACTGCAGGCCGGCGAGTATCAGTTTGAATCGCCGATCTCGCCGCTGCAGGTCCTAAAGGAACTGGAGTCCGGTGAGACGCAGACGATCAAGCTGACGATACCGGAAGGCTTCACTCGGTTTGATGTCGCGAAGAGGATCGTTGAGAAGTTCCCGCAGGACTACCCGATCACCGAGCAAGAAGTCTTGCTGATGATGGAGAACACGGATCTCGTCCGTGATATAGCGCCGGAAGCAAAGAATCTCGAGGGTTACATGTACCCCAGTACGTACAGCTTCCCTCGAGGCACGAAACCGGAGACGGTGGTCGAGCATCTCGTGCAGCAATTCAAAAAGATCTGGAAACCGGAATGGACGGAAGCCGCTCGCGCAGTTAACAAAACTCCGCACCAGATCGTCACGATCGCGTCATTGATCGAAACGGAGTCGGGCATCGAAAGCGAACGACCGACCGTCGCGTCGGTCATCTACAATCGTCTCTCGAAGAACATTCCGCTCGGTATCGACCAGACCGTCGTCTACATCGCCAAGATGCAGAACCGTTGGGAAGGCACGATCAACCGAAGCGATCTCGAAGCGGACTCACCGTATAACACGCGGCGTTATGGCGGACTTCCGCCGGGACCGATATCTTCAGTTTCGGAAAGCGCGATCAAGGCCGCCTTGAATCCGGCAACGACCGATTATCTTTTCTACGTCCGAAACGTCGAGGCTAACGATGGCTCGCATTGGTTCTACGCGTCAGCGGCTGAGTTCGAACGCGGGAAGGCCGAGTATCAGCGTTGGCTAGAGAAGGAACGCCGCGAGAAGCGTGCGAATGAGGCTGCAAATGCACACCAATAGGTCGAGACCTTTTCAGATACTACTTTCTCCCTGCTTTCTAACTGCGATCGCTCTGCTCCTCCTGAATGATTTTTACCTCAAGGCCGCGTACGGAAACTTTGTCACCGGCAAACTTTCCGACTTCGCGGGCCTATTTACCTTTTCACTGTTTCTCTCAGCTCTATTTCCAACCAGAGCACTGCGCGTTCACATCGCAGTCGGCATAGCGTTTGTATTTTGGAAAACTCCGTTTGCGGATAGCCTGATCGACACGTGGAACTCGCTTGGGTTTCTGCTCATTGAGCGAACCGTGGATTACTCCGACTATCTCGCCCTCACCGTTCTTCCATTTTCGTACTCGTATTTCACAACCGCCTCCGAGAGTGCAGTCTCTCACTCGTCTGGCTTGCGCGAAGCCGCCTTGCACGGCGTGGTAATCCTTTCAGTATTTGCGTTCGCCGCGACGAGCAGTTCGACAAATCGAACGCTAACCCTTCCTGAACGCTTCGCTGTCCGGGAGAGTCGCGTTGAGCTTGAACAACTTCTTCTCAATGAGCCCCTGATAAGCAATCTTGTACCGTATAAACCAAAAGAAGCGTCAGCCGACCCAGACAATCCCGAACAAGACGACCCGGTCTACTTCTTTGAATTTAAGGTGGCCGAGAAGACCTGTGACTCTGAAGTTACCAGGATGAGCATGATGATCAGGGAACGTCCGCTGCATACCGAGATCATTTCAGTAGACATTAATTTTGAGTGTGGTGCTTACGGCGCGAACGCAGATGTCAGCTCTCTGAATAGAACCTACATCGAACACGCTCGCGAATTGTTTACACGCACAGTTCTCTCGAAACTTACTTTGTACGATCCGAATGATAAAACTCCTCGCCCTCGACCTTGACGGCACTCTTCTCAACTCGCGTGGCGAGATCCTCGACGCCAATCGTGAAGCTATCCGCTCCGCGGAAGAGCGGGGCGTGCTTGTTACTATCGCGACCGGTCGCCGATTCCGCGATGGGCGTCCGCTCGGTATCGATCTCGAACTAAACGCACCGCTCGTAACTCACAACGGGGCACTCCTCAAGTATGCGGACTCACTTAAGACAGTCGCTGCCTCCCTGCTTACAACTGAAACTGCACGCGAAGTCGTCCGTGTCGGAAAAGCCTTCGGCGGCGACGCCCTCGTGAGCGCGGATCCGCACGGCAAAGGCGCACTTCTCTATGACCGTGTTGCAGATGACAATGTTCCTTTCCAACGCTACATAAGATGGTCCGAGATGCTTCATGGCGACGAAGCACACGAAGCCGTCATGCATGTCGATGACCTGGACAATATTCTTTCCGATCACGAGATCATTCACGTTTCGTTTTCCGGCACGTGCGTTCGTATGGAAGAGATGATCGACTATCTCAAAACCGAACTCGGCGACACCGTCACCGTCCTTCCGACGATCTATCCACGCCGTGACTTCACCCTTATCGACATCCTTCCGCCCGATGCGTCGAAGGGACGTGGCGTTGAGAAGCTCGCCCGCCTAAACAACATCACGGCTGATGAAGTGATGACGATGGGCGACAATTTCAACGATCTCGAAATGCTCGAGTTTGCGGGAACCGGTGTCGTGATGGGAAACGCAGACCCAAGTTTGCGAGAACGAGGCGAATTCTATACAACTGTTACTAATGATGAGGGC
>DATEOJ010000190.1:0-3823 GCA_035274235.1 Pyrinomonadaceae bacterium | reverse complement strand
ACGGCACGTCTTGTCGAACTAATGTCCGAGCTTGCCGAGAAACACGGCCGGGCTGCCAGTAAAGCAAAAGAAAACGGGCACGCGAACTAAAAGTCCGCGTGCCCGCGCTTGGGGCTATCGTGGGCAGCTCCTATTAGTCGTAAACGTAAACCGGCATTCCAACTTTCACCATGTTCACGAAATCCTTGTCCGCGAATCGCGGGATTCGAGCACAACCGTGGCTCGCGGCCTTCACCGGGATCGAGTTACTTCCGTGAATCGCGATGCCGCCGTTAAAGTAGCTCGGGTAATAGATCGTGCCCAGCGGCGCCTTGCGGACACCTTTGATCTGACGCTGGATCTTGAACGTACCCCGCGGCGTGTAGGCTCTCTGCCATTTGCCTTCGCTGAAGTAGCGTTCACCGTTTCCGGTCGACGTGGATAGAACCTTCGTCACTTCGCCGTTATCGTCGACGAGGAAGATCACCTGACGCGAGATGTCGATCTCGATGTGGGCCTCACCGCCGTGCTTCGCTTCCGGTCGGCCAGCGAGGCGAATCGCTCTCAGCACTCTGTCATCAAGCACGCCTGTTCGCGTAAAGCCGTTCACCTTCTGGAAGGCGATGATACCCTGGCGGGTCGAGTCGTCGGAGTTGCCGTCTACTTTCGTGATCCAGTAGCCGAGGTTCGAAAGTAGCTCCTCCGCCTCCCTCACCTTTGCCGCCTTTGCCGCGGCGGCGTTGCTGGTTTCGCCTTCCTTCGCGTTCACAACAGCGTGTGTTGAGGCCAATGCCAAAGCGATCAAGCCGACTTTGGCGATCTTCATCGAGATGTCACGTACGATATTATTTGTTAGCGTCTGCCACATATTATTAAGGCCGGTCACGCCGGCTTCGTTTTATGACGACGGGCCAAATGCTTTTTGCGTCCGTCCGTCTCCTAACGCGAGAAAAGATTAAAAATTGCATCAGGTGCTAATCTTTTTCTCGACCCATATGAAGGATAAGCAGGTGAAGATCGAGTTTCGACGGGTCCGCTACTTGGCAGGGGACAGTACTATCCTTGACGGTATCGATGTGGACATCCACAGTGGCGAGACGCTCGTGCTGCTCGGTGAGTCGGGGTGCGGGAAGACGACGACTTTGAAAATGATCAACCGTTTGCTCGATCCGACGGATGGCGAGGTTCTGGTAGACGGTCGTTCGACAAAGGCTTGGGATGCGACGGAGCTTCGGCGAGGCATCGGCTACGTGCTTCAGGAGGCCGGTCTTCTGCCGCATTTTTCTGTTACGGATAACGTCGGTCTGACTCCTTGGCTAAACGGTTGGAGTGAAGACAGGCGAAGTGACCGTATACGCGAGATGCTCGACCTGGTCGGACTTCCGGCGGAGAAGTTCGGGGAGAGGTTTCCACACGAGCTGTCGGGCGGACAGCGTCAACGGGTCGGGCTCGCCCGGGCGCTCGCCGCCGATCCGGAGATACTGCTGTTCGACGAACCCTTCGGGGCACTCGATGCGATCACGCGGTCACGCCTTCAGAGGGAGTTCAGCGATCTTGTGCGTTCGCTAATGAAGACGGTCGTGTTTGTCACTCACGACCTCCAGGAAGCCATGCGTCTCGCGGATCGGATCGCGCTGATGGAACGCGGAAAGATCATTTTGACCGATACGCCCGACGGGTTTGCGAAATCGGACGCACCGCTTGCACGCGCTTACCTCGACACGGTTATGATTCCACATCATTGATATGACGAAACCTAAACACGACCGACGGGATTTCTTAAAGACGGGTGCCGCAGGCTTAGCCGGCCTGGCGCTTTTTGGAAACATGAAAGCAGAGATCACATCAATCGCGCGTCACGAACCGTTTCCCGAGTTGGTCGAGATCACGATCGCCGATCTTCAGGCGAAGATGCGTTCGGGTGCGTTGACATCGCGGAAGATCGTCGAAATGTATCTCGAGCGGATCAAGCATCTCGACGCAAAGCTGCGTTCGGTCCTCGAAGTGAATCCCGACGCGCTCGCGATCGCGGATTCGCTCGACAAAGAGCGGAAGCGAGGAAAGCTGCGTTCGCAGATGCACGGGATCCCGGTTCTTATAAAGGACAACATCGATACGGCCGACAAGATGCTGACAACCGCCGGTTCCCTCGCACTGGTCGACGCTCCCACGCCAAAGCAAGACGCGTTCGTCGTTGCACAGATGCGGAAAGCCGGAGCGGTAATAATCGGTAAGACGAATCTGAGTGAGTGGGCAAATTTTCGTTCGACCAAATCCATCAGCGGTTGGTCGGGTCGAGGCGGTCAAACGAACAATCCGTACTACCTCGATCAGAATCCGTGCGGTTCAAGTTCGGGTTCGGGCGTCTCGGTGTCGGCGAACCTCGCTGCTGTCGCCGTCGGGACTGAGACAAACGGTTCGGTGATCTGCCCGGCGGTGACTAACGGAGTAGTCGGTATCAAACCAACACTAGGCATGGTTTCGCGAACCGGGATCATTCCGATCGCTCACACTCAGGACACCGCGGGTCCGATGGCGCGCACCGTTACCGATGCGGTCATCCTTTTGAATGCCATGGCGGGTCATGACAAGTCCGATGTGGTGACGGCGGATGCCGGCAAGAAAACAGCGAAGGACTACACAAAGTTTCTCAACCTAAATTCTCTCAAGGGCGCGCGACTTGGGGTGGTCATGCAATACACGACTCGCCCGGAGCTGAAGGAGTATTTCGCAAAGTACATTGCCGTACTTAGAGAGGCGGGGGCGACGCTGGTCGATGTTACGTTCACGCCGGATTATTCCAAACTTGGCAATGACCGTACGAATATCCTTCTCTACGAATTCAAGACCGATCTCAACAAGTACCTCGTCGCTCGCGGTGCGAAGTACAAGACGCTTGATGATCTGATCAAGTTCAACGACGAGAACAAGGACAAGGAACTTCCGAAGTTCGGCCAGGAACTGTTCGAGCAGTCCTCGAAGAAAGGCGATCTGACCGACAAGGCATATATCGATGCTCGTGCGCAGATGACGAAAGTCACCCGTGAAGAAGGCATCGATGCCGTGCTCACCTCGAACAAGCTCGACGCACTCGTCACACCGACAAGCGGAGCAACATGGTCAATAGCAGCGGTCGCGGGTTATCCATACATCACGGTGCCGGTTGGTTTGCGTGACAACACGCCGAGCGGGATGGGGTTCTTTGGAGCGGCGTGGAGCGAACCGAAGTTGATCGGATACGCGTACGCGTTCGAGCAATTGACTAGGGGTCGGATTGTGCCGACGTATCTGCCGACATATCCGAAGAAGGCGTGATCGATTTCACGCCTCGGCTCCAGAGGAGCTGAATGTTTATAGAATCGGTCTGTCTCCAGGGCTCTGGCTCCGGAGGAGTCGAATCTATTGGACTCCTAACGGAGCCATGTCTATATTCGTCGCGGTTCTACAAACATTTCGCGCCTCTGGTGCGAAGAAGGCACTGTCCCTGGCTCGGCGACGCGGCGATTGCAGATGACTTTTCCCGACTTCCTCAAAACCAACTGGCTTGAGCTGCTCACACTCACGCGCGAGCACATCGTACTCGTTTTGCTCTCGACGGGTTTCGCGGTTCTCGTCGGTGTTCCGCTCGGGATCCTGCTGACGCGAGTCAAAGCGCTCCGCATGCCGATCCTCGGTCTCGCGAACATCATGCAGACCGTTCCGAGTCTCGCGTTGTTCGGATTGCTGATCCCGATTCCCTTCATCGGCGGTATCGGCGCGCGGACCGCCATAATCGCTCTCGCTCTCTACGCGTTGCTGCCGGTCATTAGAAATACATTCACTGGAATCCTTGGAATAGATTCGA
>DATEOJ010000189.1:0-9649 GCA_035274235.1 Pyrinomonadaceae bacterium | reverse complement strand
GCATCACTTCACCGTGACCCGGGACCATCGTTTCGAAATTCAGCAGTTCCATCCGACGCAGTGTCTCCCCAAACGCCGCCGGATAACCGCCGAACATGTACGGCACCGGATGCACGACGAGGTCGCCGGTCATGATCAGTTTTTCTTTCGGTAGGAAAATGATCGCGTCGCCTGCAGTGTTACCGCGACCGAGCCACTTGATCTGAACCTCGCGATTGCCGAGGTCGAGACGAAGCTCGGAATCGAAGGTCAGGTTCGGTGCGTGATCGCTGATCGTCGAAAACTCTTTCTGCACGGGTTCCAGTCCGGCGATCGCCTCCGCGTATTCTTTCTTTTCACCCTCGCTCAGTACTTTTCCATTGCCGTCTTTCCCCGCTTCGAGGATCTGTCGCATACGGTCGCCGCGTTTTGGAAAACGTTCAAACCAACCCGGGTTGTAACCGGCGCTCTGTCTCGCCGTTTCGATATGGGCGACGATGTTCAAACCGGGAAACGCGTCCCAGTAAGTTCCGTTTCCCATGGTGTGATCGAAATGCCAGTGCGTGTTTACGAGATACCGGACGGGCTTGTTAGTCCAACGCTTGATGTCGGCGATGTCCTCGCGTGCGGATGAAGGCAGGTAACACGAATCGACTACCAACACTTCACGCTCACCGATGATGACGGTCGTGTTGCTTTGAGGAAACGTGTCGGGAGCGTCCTTGTGTCGGATGGTGTAGATCCCCTCGGCAAGCTTGGTGACCGTTCGCTCAGTGCTCCTACCGGAATCAACAACATTACCGGACACCGACGCGGCGATGGCCAAAATCAAAATTGCCAGGCTTAGGGCTCTCATACTCTTACTTACTCGCGCGGTTGTCCGTAGGCGAAAGAATGAGTTGTCTCTGTCCGCTTCCGTCACTGTTCATGATGTAAAGGTCCTTGTAGCCGTCGCGATTGGTTTGGAAAACGATCTGCTTTCCGTTCGGCGAGAATGCGGGATAAACATCGGCGGCGGTGTTATTCGTAAGCCGCTTTAGACCCGAGCCGTCCGCTCGCATGACGTAGATCTCAGCTTCGCCGCCATCGCGACGCGAGTGAAAGACGATCCACTTGCCATCGTGCGACCACTCGGGCGTACCGTCGAATCCCTTTGCCGCGACGAGATTCACCGCGCCACTACCGTCGGCATTCATCGTGTAGATGTCTTCGTCGCCACCTCGATCCGATGCGAAGACGATCTTCTTTCCGTTGGGCGAGAACGCCGGCGAAAAATCCTTGGCGGTGTTGTTGGTCAGTCGCACTTGATTCGAACCATCGGGATCCATCCGATAGATCTCCCAGTTGCCGTCCTTGCTCGACATGAACACGATGCTCTTCCCATCCGGCGACCAGCCCGGGTCCCAGTCATGCCCTTTATTGAATGTGAGGCGCTTTTGCTGCGAGCCATCGGCGTTCGTGGTATAGATCTCAAAGTCGCCGTCGCGGTTCGTCATAAAGACGCCGCGTTTACCGTCGTGCGTCCATCGCGGAGGGTAATTATCCCCGGCGCTTTTTATCAAAAGCCTGACATCGCTGCCGTCGTTCTTCACCGTGTAGACACCGCCGCCGTCGCGTGACGACTTGAAGTAGATCTTCGAACCGTCCCAGTAAGGCGTCGCGTTGTCTCTAGGGTCGGGCGGCTTCTGCTGGCCGAAACAAAAGCAGGAGGAGAGCAAAATTAATAACGCACATTTGCAGATCCTACGCATTGTTCATCTCCTATTGCCGATCCCACATCAACTCGAACGTTAGACCGGACCAGCGAATGGAAGTTATCTTGCCCGCCGCATCGCGGACAAAGCATGCATCACCGAAATACTTGAAATCGAAAAAACAATCGGGCTTCACAGAATAGAGTTTTATGTCGTTCGCAAAGAGGTTGCCGTCGCGGATAAGTATGTTCGTCTCGCTACCGGTATTTCGCATCTTGTATCGGCCGGTGAATTCGTTCAGGTCCTTGTTTGCATTAGGGGCGAACTTAGGAACGACCAGTGTCTTTGCGGTGGGTTCTTTTCCTTGCAGGATGTCCGTGACGCCCCTTTGAACAAAATCGAAACTTCCGCACGCCATATTAGAGAGGACGACTAGTCCGTACGACTTGTCTTCCTTGATCTCGAAGTAAGAGCGGTGCCCGTTCGTGTTGCCGCTGCTCCGAACGATCCCGTTTCGGACAAACGACGTCTTGGAGTTGGGGCCGAACTTTCCGTCGATAAGTGCGTTGCCGAATTTATATAGATCCGACGCAGTGCTGACCACGGAGCCGGCGCCCACGAGGAACGAATAATCCTTCGCCGCCGCATTTGTGTAGCCGGCCGCGTCGCAGACGTACTCTTGCGTTCTGCGTTCGATGACGGTCGGGCCATTCCAGTCCACTGAGTCGCTCATCTGGCCGGGATCGAAAACGTATTTCTGCAGCAGCTGCGAGTAAGTCTGCCCGCTGACGATCTCGAGGACGCGTGCAAGCGTCGCATACCCACCCGAGCTATAGAGGTCGCCGGTTCCCGGTTCGAACGCGAGCTTCGCCTGTTTGACCTTCTCGATCATCTGGACAGACGTGTACGTTGCCGCTTCCTCGACCTCAGGCATCACGCGATGCGGAATGCCGGATCGGTGCTGGGACAACATCGCGATCGTTATCTTGTCGCCGTTTGGAAAATCTGGAATGAACTTACTGAGCTTGTCGTCGAGTGTGAGCTTTTGTTCCTCGATCAGCCGCGTGAGGATGATCCCGGTCATCGGCTTTGTTATCGAAGCGATGCCGATTCGCGAGCCCGTCGTGTTTGGAACCTTCAACTCGGCGTTCGCCATACCGAACGCCTTTTCGTAAATGATCGTCCCGTTTTGCGATGCGATAACGATTCCGGAGAATCGACCGCTCTGCGCAACGGGCTGGATCAGGTCATCAATTTTTTTGGCGGTGGCGGATTGCGGTGTGGCCGTCTGCGTCAGCGCAAGGAGAGCAGTGCACGTAACTACAAAGAAGGCTGGTTTGATTATCATCGTAATCCTCCACCGCCAATTCAGCGGCCCGGTTTAATTGCCGCTGATCACGGAAGCAGGCAACGGTTTGTCGACCGTCGGCCGCTTCGCGCGGTTCGCGAGTTCCCATCCAGTGGCGAGGATGGTTCGCGTGACTTTTTCCATTTGCTCGAAGTTGATCTTCTCGATCGAGTCGGTCACCTGGTGATAATCTGCGTGACTTCCGTCCATGTAGAAGATGATCGGTATACCCTTCTTCGCGTAGTTGAAATGGTCCGAGCGATAGAAGAACTGCTCGGGATCGTTTGGATCGTCGTATTTGTAATTGAAGCTGATGTTCAAGAACGCCTTGTTGACCGTCTCGCTCACTTCACCGAGCTCGGTGCTCATCATCTTCGAACCGATCGCGAAGATCTCGCCCTGCTTCGGCAGTTGCTTGTTCTTTTCGTTCTGATCGCCCGGCTCCTGATATCGACCGATCATGTCGATGTTCAATTCCGTGATGATCGAGTTGATCGGAACCGTGGGATTGTTCGCGAAGTATTCGCTGCCCCACAACCCTTTCTCTTCGCCGGCGTGCCAAATGAAAAGGATCGAGCGTTTCGGTCGCGGGCCTTTGCTCATCGCCTCGGCGATCGCCATGACAGCGACCGTACCCGAACCGTCGTCGTCCGCACCGTTCCAGATCTTGTCATCGCCCGGGGTGAACGGGTTCGTCCCGACGTGATCATAATGCGCACCGACCGCGACATACTCGTTCTTCAGAATGGGATCGCTCCCTTCGAGAATTCCAACCACATTCTGCGTATGAACGGTGTCATTCTTCGCGGCGATCGAGATACTCACTTTTTTCGTCGGCTTGAGGTCAAACACTTCGAGCGGATCGCCGGCCATGGTCTTCGCAAACAACTGCGTCGCCGAAAACTTTTCGCCCTGGAACAAAGCGCCGATCGCTCTCGGGTTAAGCGTCACGGTCGGTATGGTGATCAACGATGAATTCTCACCGAATTCAACCGTGCCCTTATCGGCTTGGTTCCAGCGAGAGCTTTCCCAGTTGACGAGATTTCCGAAAGTCGGGAAGTTGATCACGGCTTTCGCACCGTTCTTCATTCCGTAGTACGCGGGCGACATCCAATCGCCGCCAGGACCGCCTTTGAGGTCGTTGAACGTCACGCCTTTCGGCAGACTATTAACGACGACGACTATTTTGTCTTTGACGTCGATACCTTCGTAAGCGTTGATATTCTTCGACTTTATAACCCAACCATTACCGGCAAAGACGACGTTTGCATTCGAAAGACTTGTCGCGGTGATGCTCGTCAAAAAGTCGGTGCCGTAATTGTAAGTTTGGCCGTTTATGCTGAGTCGCGAGTTCTGAGCGTCAACTCGATCGCGGCGCAGGGGAAACTTTTGGAAGTAGCTTCCACTGTCACCCGCCGGCTTGATGCCCCATGAGCTTAGGTGCTGTGCGATGTACATCGCTGCGATATCGAGACCTCGTGACGGCGTGTCGCGTCCTTCGAGTTCGTCGGATGCGATGAACGTCAGGTGTTCCTTGAGACGTTTTGCGGTGACGGCGTCGACGTTACCAAAGCGAGCCGCGGAAGCTACCATCGCGGCGGCAGTCGAACTGTTTCGCTTTTGCGCAGTTAGCGGTGAGAGAAGGACGAATGTAATTAAAAGTACCGAAAGGAGTTTTTTCATGATATCTGTTTTTGACGGGATGGTTCTCTTCACGCGTCTACCTGCATTCCCGGTGGCGGACGAATTACCAAAAACCATCCCGACCTTTTCGCGAGATGGTTCCGATTAATCCGTACTCTGGAGGTACTAGATCGGGAGAACCATTCGCTCTCAGGACCGGCCGCTTAGCGGACGGCACTGATCTTGAGTTTCGCTCCGCGAGCCACCGATCGTCGGTCTTAACGACTGGCCGCTGCCAACCGGCTACAACTACCGTCTATCCGCTACCAACTACATTCCTGCGACCGCGATACCATCGGGCGCCTTGCCGGTATCGACGCGGCCCAGTATCGCGCCGGCTGCGAGGTCGATCTTTAAAACTGAATCGGGGTCGACCACCGAGACAAACGCGATTTTTCCGTCCGCCGCGAAAACTATCCCGAGCGGGACGCTGTCGAGTTTGATCCGCTTCACTTCTTTACGCGTCATGGCATCGATGATCAAAAGCTCTTTTGTCGCGATCATTGAATTGACGACAAACTTTCCGTCGGGCGTGAAGCGCACGCGGTATGGACGACCTCCGATGTTGACCTTTTCTTTCCACTTGCCCGAGGTCGTATCGACGATGTCGATCGCGCCTTCAGCATTCAATCCTGCCCAGATCTCCTTGCCGTCGGGGGATAGATCGATCGCTTCCGGCTGTTTGCCGATGGGGATATGCGTGACCTTCGATCCGGCAGGCGGAACGTTCGCAAACTCGAACGCCGTCACGGAGTCAGAACCGATGTTCGCTGTGTAGAATTTTTTCTGATCGCCGGTGCCGACGATCATGTGCGAACCGTTTTGTCCGGTTCCCATCAGCCAGTCGATCTTGTTCGCGACCGGGTCGTAACGTGCGATGACTCGATTCACTTCGGCAGTGAAGTAAAGCTTGCCGCCGATCATGTGCAGACCGTGCGGCCGCATCAGCGGTGCGAGGTCGACTCGTCGCAGCTCTTTTAATGTCGCGGTGTCGATGATCGAGAACGAACTGCCCGGGGTCTGAGCTCCATAGTTCGCGACGTACGCGGTCTTGCCATCGGCAGAGAGCACGACCTCATGCGGACTGTCCCCGGTCGCGACCTTTCCGACTACTTTCATCGCATCTGGATCGATGATCGCGAGCGTGCTATCAGCTTTGTTAAGTGCGACAAGAACAGGCTTTGCCGTCTGGCCGATTACAATGACGTAGCCTTTGAAAACAAAGACGATGCCGAAAACCGACAGTGCGAGAGCCCTGATGCATTGCTTACGTGACATAGTTTCTCCGGGAGCGGGATTTGACCGTATCGTAATCCTAGTCAGAAACGCGGGATCTAGTAGTCGAATTGTGACGAACGGCAGGAAGTTGGGACGAAACGGGGGGTTGTTGGTCGATCGTGGTTAACGTGGTCGTGTGATAGGACCAATAGGACGTATAGGACCTATAGGTCTTATGGGTCCTATACGTCTTATCTAGACGACCACGACCGAACGCCGATCAGCTAACTCTGATTCTCAAACAACTCCGTGAACCTCTCCCGATAATTGCGGCTCAAGGCCAGCTCGGTGCCGTTGCGGAGGATGACGGCGTAGTCGCCGCTGAACATTGGGTGGAGTTCTTTGATCCGGTCGATGTTGACTACCGTCGAACGATGAATGCGTAGAAACTTCGCCGGGTCGAGTTTCGATTCGATGCCGTTCATCGTCTCGCGGATCATATGCGAGTCGCGTCCGACGTGCAGCTTGACGTAGTTTCCGGCCGCCTCGATCCAGTCGATCTCGTCCGTCTTCAGAAAGAAGACCCGTCCGACCGCTTTTACAACTAAACGGTCGAGAAACTTTCGTTCGCCACGAATGTCGGCGATGAGCGCGTTGAGTCGTTCGTCGATATTTCCGAGACGTTTGTGATCGATGTGCTCACGAGCCCGTGCGACGGCACGCTTTATACGCTCGCGATTGAATGGCTTGAGAAGGTAATCGAGCGCGTGTACGTCAAAAGCCTGAAGAGCATATTGATCGTACGCCGTGACGAAGATGATCGTCGGCATCCGCTTGGCATCGAGCGCTTTGATCACATCGAAACCGTTCTTCTCCGGCATCTGGATATCGAGGAATACAAGCTCGGGAGTTTCACGGTTGATCGTATCGATCGCTTCCGAACCGTTCTTGCATTCGCCGATAAGACGAATACCTTCCTCGTCGCGGAGAAACCGTTTGATGCGGTCTCTCGCGAGGGGTTCGTCGTCAACGATTAGGGTGTTTATTGACATCGCAAAGCGGGCTTTCTTCCAGTTGGCCCATAGGAGTTATAGGACGAATAGGACATATAGGTCCTATAGGTCCTATTCGTCCTATAACTCCTATTTCTCTTTTTCCGAGAGCTTAAAAGGAATTTCCAGGGTCACCGCGAGACCGCCCTTATCGATCGCGGCCAGCTCAAACCGGTGTTTCTCGCCGTAGAGGTGATGCAAACGCCGACGCGTGTTCGACAGCCCGACACCTTCCGGCAAATTCTGCAGATCTCCAAACGGAACGCCGAGACCGTCATCGACAACGCTGATCTCCAGGTGACCATTACTACGACCCGCATTGATATCGATCCTTCCGCCGCTCGAACGCGGAGCAATACCGTGCTTGATCGCGTTCTCGACCAACGGCTGGAGGATCATATTCGGCACACATGCGTCGAGGGTGTCGGGCGAGATCTGTATGTCTACCGTCAGTCGATCGTGAAAACGCATCTGCTCGATCTCGAGATATTTTCCGAGGAACTCCAGTTCCTGCTTGAGCGGGATCTCCTGCACCTCGAGGCTTTCGAACGAGAGTCGGAGGAGGTCGCTTAGATCGGTGAGCATGCGGTCGGCCGACTCCGGATCGCGGTGCATCAACTCGGATATAGCGTTTAGCGTGTTAAAGAGAAAATGCGGGTGGAGCTGCATCTTCAACACCTGTAGTCGCGACTGTGCCAGTCGGGCTTCCAGTTGTGACGTCTGAAGTTCTCGCTCGCGATACTTTTGATAGTAGCGGTACGCCGACGAGATACCGACGACTCCCATGTAGATCAGGATGCTCAAATGAACATTAACCTGAAGAAAGAACTTGTATGCTGATAGAAAGTCGGGGAACGGTGGTCGAGGCGGCGGCGGGTAGCCGAGCCTGGTAAGCACGGCGGTATCCATCGCGAGTTGGACGAACGCGATCACGACGCAGGCGACCAGATGGACCGGGATCGAAACCTTCCAACGTCCCTCATCAAACGGGAATCGCTTCGCGAGGTAAAGAATTACCGGGCTGATGGCGAACCATATGTATCCCGAGACCAATTGCCACGAGAGTATCTGCCAGAACGGCACAGGGCTCGGTGAGAGCTGATTTTGAAGCGCGAACTGGGTCGTAAAGAACAGCGCGAACAGGGTCCAGACCCCCCAGATCGTCAGCCACTTCACAACTCTCCGCTTTCGCGCGGGCATGTTTTCCATGAGCGTAATTAATATCACTCGTTCGTCCGAGCGGCAAAACCCGTTGTGACGAACGGTGACATATCGTTGACAGGACGATTTACGGTTCGATGCTTAAGCCAGGTCGTTGGTATACTTGAGGCCAATTCAGACAAGTTCGATCAAGGAGAGACCAAGAGATGGCCGACACTGACTCTGTACGCGAAAACCTGATCCGCCGCCGTGACGAGATCAACCAACAGCTAAACCGCGTGAACGCCGAACAGCGGATCGAGCTTGACCGTGATCCCGAAGAGCAAGCGATCCAGCTCGAACAGGACCAGGTCGCCGTTTCGATGGAAGAGAACCTGCGTCGTGAGTTGGCGGTGATCGAAGACCAGTTGGAAGAGATGGGTGATGCGTCCTGAGGTTTTCGCGTTTTGATGTTTCGTGTATTTCTTGTTCGTGTGTTTCGAGTGCTTCGTGGTTAGGCTTTTTCGTAACAACTAGTCCCATTGATATAGGCAGGAAGCCTAACCACGAAACGCACGAAACACACGAACAAGAAACATCACGAATCCTACGGAACACGATGTTGAACAACCCCTTCGCGATTCTGCAGGATCCGGTCGACTGGCGACGCACCGTTGATATCAAACCCGGACGCCTCAACCAAACCGGCATTCAGGTTCACGTCGCTTAGCTCGATTGTCTGGAGCGCTTTTCTATTTCGGAAGATCTTCGGCACGAGCCAGAACCATTGCACCACGCCGACAACAAAGAGCAGCAAGATAAATAGATATTGATCGCCGATCGGCGACGAGCCAAACCTGAATCCCACTGAGTCGATAAACGCCGCTACAGGAAGAGCAATCAGACTGCTTGGCAAGGAAAGCACAAACATGCTCGCGGTCGCCAAGTCGATCGGGTTACCGATAAGTTGATTGCGCGGACCCGAAGGGAGAAAGACAGGAAGAACGATCGCGGATAAAGATGTGATGAGCCAAAGTCCCGTCAGGCTCAGTTTCAATCGCACGTTCATAGACACTCTCCTCGCTTCTCACTCTGTTCCATTTCGACACCGATCGTTTGTCCCTTGTTCCCGTTTGTCGGTGATATACTTTTCGCAATTCACCCAATGCCAACCTCAGCCGACATCCTAACCGGAACAGTAAAAGGACCCGGTCTTCTTCCGCACGAATATCTTTTTATCACGCGCGACAACACGCGAACACGGATCGGCGAGTTTGTGTATTACGAAGCGCAGGTCGGGGATGAGCGACGTCAGATCGTCGGTACGATCAACGGACGAAAGCTCGTCCGGAATCTCCCCGATGCGTTTCTCGCAGATCCGGGAACACCGCCATCCGCCGTCTCTTCATTGATCGGCATCGATGGCGACTCGCTGGAGATCTATGAGATCACGGTCGAGACGATCGGTTACTTCAGCAACAAGCTCAACGACTTCGTAAACCCGCGGATCTCACCGCAACCCGGTGACGCGATCT
>DATEOJ010000188.1:0-4519 GCA_035274235.1 Pyrinomonadaceae bacterium | reverse complement strand
ATTTGTAATCCGTCCTGCAGCCGAACTGAGGATAGGCCGCGAGTGCCGCCGATGCGTGACCGGGCAATTCGATCTCGGGAACGACGGTGATGTGACGCTCCTTCGCGTATGCGATGACATCCTTGATCTGTTCGTGCGTGTAGAATCCGCCGTGCGGAATTCCATCGCCGATGTAAGGCGTGAGGTTGCGCTCCTTCACGGTCTCGGGTCGCGTCGAACCGATCTCGGTCAACTCCGGATATTTTGTGATCGGTATGCGCCAGCCCTGATCGTCAGTGAGATGCCAATGGAAATAGTTGAGCTTGTACTGCGACATCAGGTCGACGAACTTTTTGACGAACTCGACCGGCTCGAAGTGTCTCGCGACGTCGAGGTGCATGCCGCGGTATCGGAAACGCGCGTGATCATCGATACGGACGACCGGGACTCTTATCGGTGCGTCCTTCGATGACGGCAGCAGTTGCAACAGGCTCTGCAATCCATAGAAACGGCCCGCCGCGGTAACGCCTTCGATCGCAATTCGCCCTTCCTCAACCGCGAGGCCATAACCATCGTTTACCGACACGCGAGGATCGGGAACGGTCGGAAGAAAGACGATATAGGGCGACTTCGACGATCGCTTTGAACTGATCTTTATCGTTATTCCATACGCCTTTTGCAAACGTTCAACGAGCAACGCGGCGATCGCCTTGTCCGCCTTGCCGCGCGCGAGGATTCGCGTGTCCGGTGTCAACGTAAAGTAGCCGTCTCCTCGGACGATCTTCTGTGGCCTTGGGACGATGTTGACGTCATCTGATTGCGCAAAAGCAGACACGCCGAGTAAGAGTGCGATTACAAGAGTCGCGATCAATATCTTCATGTTGTGTTGATTCAAGGAAGGTTCTTTAGGTATGAAGTATGAACTATGAACGGTGAGTGGTCGAGCGACGAGGCTATAGCTAGCAGCCATCAGCTAATCGCTAGTAGGGTCAACCTCTGGTAATGGCTTTGCCCCCGCTTGCAGAACTATCGAATCTGATCCAGAAGCCTCGCCAACTCCACCGGCATCGGACAATTGAATTCCAGTCGCTCACCCGTCTTCGGATGAGTGATCGACAACTTTTCCGCGTGGAGAAAAAACCGACCAAGCTTCTCGACCGCCTTTTTTATCTCCTGATCGGCGATCGTATTATCGCGTCCCTCGTTATAGGTCGAATCTCCAACGACCGGATGATTGATCGACGCGAGATGTACTCGGATCTGATGCGTGCGGCCGGTTTTGATCTCGATATCTACCAATGTGAACTTTTCGAAACGTTCGCGCACTTTCCAAAATGACAGCGCGTGTCTTCCGGTTCCACTAACGGTCATCTTCGTACGTTGAAAACGATCGCGTGCGATCGGACGATCGATCGTGCCGGAGTTGTCGCGGGGATTGCCGTGGACGAGCGCGACATATGACTTGAACACTTCACGGAGTCGGAACTGTTCGCCAAGTGCTTCGTGAGTTTGTTCATCTTTCGCGACAACGATCAAGCCGGACGTGTCTTTGTCGAGCCGATGAACGATGCCGATTTTGGATTTTAGATTTTGGATTTTGGATTGTTCGTCCTCTCCATCCATCTCCGAACCGGCAACGCCGAAGCGAAAAGCAAGCGCGTTTGCGAGCGTACCATTTGGCACGCCTGCGCCCGGATGTACGATCATCCCGGCAGGTTTGTTGATAACGGCTAGATAATCATCTTCAAAGACAATGTCGAGTGGAATGTTCTCGGCTTCGAATCGGGCGGTCGGAGCTTCGGTCAGGTCGAGATCGATCTCGTCACCTTCCCGAACCTTGTACGACGGTTTCACTTCACGGCCATTCACCAGCGCGTCGCCGTTTTCGATCAGCCGCTGTAGTCGCGAGCGCGACCAGCCATCCACCTTGTCGGCGAGTAACGCATCGAGTCTTGAGCCCGCATCCGATATATCGATTGTGTATGAAGTGCCGTTCAAGAGTTTCAGTTCTCTTCAGTGAATAGTGACAAGTTATAAGTGACAAGTTAACTGGTCACTTGTCACTTATAACTTGTCACTGAAGGAAAGCGATAGCCTAGATCTCCGGTCCGACGGGCGATTCCGAAGGCATTAGTTTTGCCGACCGGAGCCTAATGACCATGAAGATGATCGAGGCCGTGGCGACGATCAGACTTACGATCTGCGATGTCGACAATCCGGTCATCGAGGTTAGACCGAATAAATCACCGCGCGGATCGTCGCGGATGAACTCGATCGAAAAACGGAAAATCGAATAGATGATGCCGTAAGCGACTAGGATCTGGCCGTCAAACTTTTTCTTCCGATGTAGCCACGCGAGAAAAATAAAGACCGCGAGCATCGTGAACGATTCGATCAACTGCGTCGGGTAAAGATAAAGATCGCTTGCGTTCGGACCATAGATCGGAACACCGGTGTAGTCATGACCAGCTTCGGTGAAATGTACGCCGAGAAAAAGATCGGTCGGCTTACCCCAGCAACAACCCGCCGCGAAACACCCCTGACGTCCGAATGCCTGCCCCAATGCGACAGCCGGTGCGAAGGCGTCGGCGATTTTCCAAAACGGAAGTTTGTAGATCGTCGCGACGACAACCACGGCGAGAAATCCGCCGATGAGTCCGCCGTAATAAACTCCACCCGAGCGAAGAAAATCGAGCGAGAAAAGGTGGACATCCGGCTCGACGAAGTACATCAGTACCTTCGAACCAACCAGCCCGCCGCCCAGAGCCCAAAGACCTAGATCGTAGATCCGCTCACGCGGCAGTCCGTCACGAGCGGCGAGTCGCGACGCAGCGAAAAGGGCGGCAAGCATGCCGATAGCGAGCCACAGTCCGTAGCTCGTGATTGGAAATTCTCCGATGCGAAATATTTCCGGGTACATTATTTAGCTGTCGATGGCTTCGCCGATACTTTTTCCTGGTTCTCTTTTTTCTTCGACAGGAACATATCCAAAATTAACAACCCCGCGCCGCAGCATACGGCCATGTCCGCGACGTTAAATGTCGGATAGTGCCATGAGCCAAACTGCACGTCGATGAAGTCAACGACAAAGCCAAGCCGTATGCGGTCAGTGACGTTACCAATGATTCCGGCGAGCAACAACGCGAGGGCACCAAGGATGCGGTCGTCGCTTCGGGGAGTGCGCCAGAAAAAGTAGAGAACGAGAACCGCAGCAATAAGCGCTACTGTTGAAAGACCCCATCGCCCTGGATCACCGTGGTCATCAAGCATCGAGAACGCGACACCCGTATTCTGCGCATAGGCCAGATTTAGAAATCCAGGGATCAGTTGGATGTCGTCGCCGAATCGCAGTCGCTGGACGGCGAGGGCCTTCGTCGTCTGATCGATGAGGAATACCGCTCCCGCCGTTGCGAGATAAACAAGCTTCCAGAGAATGTCGCTCTTTGTCACTGTGCCGCCTTGGTCGCCGCTGCCGGTTTAGGTTCCGCATAGAAGATCTTCGTGACGATCTTCCACTCGCCGTTGATCTTTAGCAGAGACATGTAGTCGACGAAACGCGTCGTCGGATAATCGAGAATGATCTTCCCTACCGCTGCGTTGCCCGTAACGTCGATCGCCTCGATCGAACGTTTGCGCTGAGCTTCGTCAGTCGGCGGTTTTCCGGTAAACCCGGCTATGTAATCTGTGAACGAACGTGTCGTGAACTTTCCGTCGCGGATGAAGATAAGGTTTCCCTCGGTGTGGAACGCCTTCTTCATGTACTCGCCATCGCCGGTCGCGTGACCTTTCAGATAATTCTCAAGCGGCACTCGTACCGCGTCTTTTTCCGGTGTCTGCGCAACAGCCGAGATACTTAGCAGAAACAACAAAGCAGCAATCGCGGAAATAAAACTTCTCTTCATTAGCCTAACCTCCCATGGTCCGGTTTACGCATTCGATGACGAAACGGTTCATTCGGTGTGCGGAAAGATCGCTTTCGGAGCTTTATACTTACGCCACCAATCCAAGTAGCAAACATCGGTACAGCCAAGCGCATAAGCGACCACGAGCCATTTGTTACGACCGTCGTTCTTTAACAAACCGAAGAAGTTGTTATCGAAAGCGTCTTCCGCCCCGGACCACGCGGTGCCTCTGAGGTTCGGGTTCTTACCTTCAGGTGTCGTCGGGCGTCCGCTGACAAAGGCCCAGTTACCGAGCATCTTGAAGTCCTCAACGACGAACACGATCGGTTGCTTTAAGTCGCGCTCAACCGGAACTCGCAAGGCTCTCATCATCGCTTTGCGAGTCGGCGAATTCTTTTCGGGGATGATCATCACCTGACCGAAGGCGGTCGTCGCGAATAGCATCACCCCTACTAAAACAATCGCTCTCATAAGCATTAGGCTGCGGCTGCTTTCTCGATCTCGGTCAACGCATCGGCGCATCGCTCGCAGACCGTCGGGTACTTTTCAAACTCGCCGACGCGGACCGAATAGTTCCAACAGCGTTCGCACTTCGCACCATCAGCCTTCCGGATCTCGACGCCAAACGCGTCACTCTC
>DATEOJ010000187.1:0-5775 GCA_035274235.1 Pyrinomonadaceae bacterium | reverse complement strand
TATTCGAGAACCCCGGATCGAATCCCGCGCCGCCCATTCCGCCATGACCGAAACGGTCATACTGCGCACGCTTCTGCGAATCGGAAAGAACCGCGTAGGCCTCGGCGCATTCCTTAAACTTCTCCTCCGCCGCCGCGTCGCCCGGGTTCTTGTCCGGATGATGTTTCACAGCGAGCGAACGGTACGCCTTCTTGATCTCGATCTCGGTCGCGGTCCGCGTAACGCCTAATACTTCGTAATAATCTCTCTTTGCCATTAAACCTGCTCAATTCTTTCTTTCAAATTTGAAATTTCAAATCTGAAATTTGAAAAGCGCCAGTCCAACCAATGAACTGACGCCAAGTGAGATTGTACAAAATCTGTCAAGCAGGGCTCAAGCCACCCGCGTAGGACAGGCTGTTAGCCTGTCCGTTACTGCGTTTTCTAACTGTCACGCAAACTCAACAGTTAGAGCCGCGGCGAAATCCCAGATCCGAAATCCCAAATCCCAAATCGCTAGGCCGGCGTCATCATCGCCGCTGTGATACGGCCTGCGGCCGTCTCGACCTGGCCGATCAACGAGTTCAGCTCATCGAGCGATCCCGTATTAAGCGATCCTTCCGCCTTATTCAGAACGCCGTTGATCTCCATCGCCTCGTCGGTGGAGAACGATCGCCCAAACTCGGCCATCGCTTTTCGGGCGTTCTTGATCATGTTGTCGAGACGGTTCCGCTGCAGAATGATCTCGCGCTCCTCCTGGTCCTTCTCCGCCGACAACTCGGCCTCGGCGATCAGCTTCTCGATCTCGTCGGGCGAAAGACCCGACGACGGCGTGATCTGTGCCGCCTGTTCGAGACCGGTCATCTTGTCTTGCGCGGACACGTTGACCAAACCGTTCGCGTCGATCTCAAACGTGACATCGATCTGCGGAACACCGCGCGGTGCGGGCGGAATTCCGACCAGTTCAAACTTCGCAAGACTCCGGTTCGCATTAGCGATCTCGCGTTCACCCTGCAGAATGTGGATCTCCACTGACTGCTGATTGTCGACAACGGTCGTGAACGTCATCGTGTTCTTGAGCGGGATGGTCGAGTTGCGTCCGATGAGTTTGACGAACAGTCCGCCGCGCGTCTCGAGACCAAGGCTCAGCGGCAGTACGTCGAGAAGGACGATGTCCTTGATATCGCCCGTCAGCACGCCGCCCTGGATCGCGGCTCCCATCGCAACAACCTCGTCCGGGTTGATCTCCGCCGAAGGTTCTTTGCCAAACACTTCCTCGACCGTTCGAGAAATGATCGGTGAACGGGTCTGACCTCCAACCAGGATCACTTTATCGATATCGCTCGGCTTGAGCTTGGCGTCCTGAAGGGCTTTCAGACACGGCTCGACCGACAAGTCGACAAGATCTTTAACCAGCTCTTCAAACTTCTCGCGGGTCAGATTGGCATTGATGTGCTTCGGTCCGCTCGGGTCGGCCGCGATAAACGGCAAACTGATATTCGTGTCCTTCAAGCTCGACAGTTCGCACTTGGCGCGTTCGGCAGCTTCCTTCAGACGCTGCAGAGCGAGACGGTCGTTCTGAAGATCGATACCATGTTCGGCTTTGAAGCCGGCGAGCAGCCAGTCGATGATCCGCTGGTCAAAATCCTCACCGCCGAGAAACGTGTTACCCGAAGTCGACAGCACCTCGAAAACGCCGTTATCGATCTCAAGTATCGAGATATCGAACGTACCGCCGCCGAGGTCGTACACCGCGACCTTCTCGGTCTTGGCCTTTCCGAATCCGTACGCCAGTGCGGCCGCAGTCGGCTCGTTGATGATTCGCTCGACTTCAAGACCGGCGATCTTACCGGCATCGCGCGTCGCAGCACGCTGCATGTCATCGAAGTAAGCGGGGACCGTGATTATCGCTTCCGTCACCTTGTCGCCAAGAAATTCTTCCGCTGCGACCTTTAATCGCTGAAGCACGATCGCGGAGATCTCCGGCGGGCTGTAGACGCGGTCGAGGACTTTGATGTGGGCATCTCCGTTCGCCGCTTCCACGATCTCGAACGGTACGACCGCACGCATCTTCTCGACTTCGGGAGAGTCGTATTTTCTACCTATCAGACGCTTAACCGCGTAGAGAGTATTTGCGGGATTTGTCACTGCCTGGCGCTTTGCGATCTGTCCGACCAGCCGTTCGTCCTTGTCGGTGAACCCGACCACTGACGGTGTCGTCCGTCCACCCTCTTTGTTAGAGATGATCTGGACGGTGCCGTTTTCGAGGACGGAGACACAACAGTTGGTTGTGCCTAGGTCGATTCCTATTACTTTGCTCATAAACAACTACTTCCTTTTTAGGAGGGTTTCGGACTGTCGGGGGCGCGCGGGAACAATTACTCGGCGTTGGGGAGAAGGGAGTCGGAAACGGGAGTAGCGGGAACATCTTGGTCGACATCAGCGACGACCTCGAATTCTTCGGTCGGAGCGTCGGCATCGGCCGTGGAAGAAACTTCAAACTCGGGTGCGGTCGCAACCTTAACCATCGAATGACGAATTACGCGGTCACCGATACGATATCCGCGTAAAAGCTCGGTCGAGATTGTATTAGGCGCGAACTTGGCGGACGGCTCGGTTGCAACAGCTTCGTGGAGGTGCGGATCGAAAGCTTCACCCACGGTGGCGATCGGTTGAACACCCATCTCGGCGAGCACTTCGTTGATCTGCTGATTGACGAGGACGATGCCGTCAAAGAATTGCTGCATGTGATTCCGCTGCTCTTCGGGCATCACGAGAGCGAACTCAATAGCGCGGTTTAGGTTGTCGATCGCGGGCAGCATTCGGGTCGCAAGGTTGCCGACCTGTGTCAGCAATGTCTCTTGCCGCTCACGCTCGGTGCGCGATTTGAAGTTGGCAAAGTCTTTTGCTCGACGGTCCGACGACTTTAGCAATTCGTCGCGGTCGGATTGGAGTTTCGCAAGCTTTTCCTTTAGCGCTCCGAGCTCTTGCTCGGCCTTGGCGTCGATCGCTTTTTCGACGGCAACCGGTTTCTGCGCCGGTGCGGACGCAGTCTTTGCCGGAGTCAACTTCGCCGGAGAAAACTCGAACTCGCCTTTCATGAAGTCGGGCAGTTCATCATCGTCGTAGCTCTCGTCGATCTCGATAACGGTCGAATCGGAGTCGATGTGAAGGTCCTTTTCCTTCTCCTCGAGCTGACGGATAAAGTCGTCGACAGAGACGGATTCAGGCGCGTCGGCATCGTCGACAATTCCACCTGGGTTATCTATTTCCTGGTTTGGGTCCATTAATGTTACCGGCGAACGCCGGTTGTTTCGGAAGTTAGTTATTGGCGATGTCCCGTGACATCAGCTTTTCGAGGACGCGTGCTACGTAGGAGACGATCGAGATCATTCTGGCGTACTCGATCCGGGTTGGGCCGAGAACGCTGAGCGTTCCGATCGCCGTTCCACCGCCGATCCGATATGGTGCCGAGATCAGCGTGCAGTTTTGAAGAGAGGGCGTGCGATTCTCGCTGCCGATCATCACCTGAACATTGCCCTTGCCTTCGGTATCGCGAGCGATACATTCGTTCAGGATCTCAAGCATTCGCGACTTCTCACCGATCATGCTGAGAAGCTCGCGAAGCCGTTCGAGATCGGCAAAATCTCTCTTCGTGAGAATGTTCGACGCACCGTCGATGTAAACCTCGCCGAGGCTGTTCTCCGTTCCCTCGATACTCTGAGAGCAAAGGATGACGGCCGTTTGCAGCAAGCGATCGAACATCGTTTTCTCTTCATGCATGAGACGAAGTATCTCGGCTCTGATCTCGGCAAGACTCTTACCGGAGAACTCGCTGTTGAGATAGTTAGCGGTGCGTTCGAGATCCTCTTTCGAGAAGGTTACGTTAAGCCGTATGATCCGGTTGTGAACGATGTTCGGCGCCGAAACGAGAACGACAAGTATCCGATTCTCTGAGAGGTTTACGAATTCGATGTGCTGCAGTCGATCGTTTGCCAAGTTAGGGCTTACGACGATGCCAACATTATTTGAAAGAGCAGATAGTAGCTGGGAGGTACGTTCCATCAACCTGTCGGGAGTCTCGACAAGCTCGCTCGCTTTCAGACCGAACTCATCGCCGATGCGATAGAGGTCGTCGTTTGAAAGCCTGAGCACGCCAAGAAGGTTGTCAACGTAAAATCGATATCCCTTGTCCGTTGGTACCCGACCGGCCGAAGTATGCGGTTGCTCGAGAAGACCTAGGTCCTCCAGTTCCCCCATCACGCTTCGAATGCTTGCCGAACTCAAACCAGAGGCATTGGCAAACTTCTCGGCGATGGTTTTCGACCCCACGGGCTCGCCCGTGACAAAATGTTCGTTGATTATCGCTGTGAGTATCGACTGTCCGCGAGAATCGGGAAAATCACTGCCTTTCTCGACTTTCAGGTTTGGTTCGCGGAGCGGCATTTTGCACGGCAGGTTGGGTCAGAGTCGCGTGGTTAACGGCCTGGAGCCCAGTAATTTGATACCATTTTAACGATAAAGCTGTCAATAATTATTGAAAAACGGTGATTAACGAGTTTACCGAAACGCCGGTCGAACAGATCCGGGAATATTACGAAGAGGCGTTCGGGAGAATGATCCAGACAGGGGAAGTTCCGTCGGTCGACGTGTCCTACTACCCTTACGTCGGCCTGAACCAGACCATCCGCATACGAGACGGAAAGGTATTCGTGCGGATAGCCGAAATGTCCCGCGACATGCCTCCGCGGATCCACCGGGCTCTCGCCTATATCCTCGTTGCGAAGCTGCTACGCAGGCGCGTACCTGCTGAAGCCAACAAGATCTACAACGAATATCAGGACAGCTCTCTCATGCGAGAGCGTTCGCACGAGCGACGCCTTTCGCACGGGCGCAAGATCGTCACGACCTCGAAGGGTCAGGTGTACGATCTGGACGAGATCTTCGACAATCTAAACTTCTGGTACTTCCGCGGCAATCTCGAAAAGCCGGTGCTGACCTGGTCGGTAAAGAAGACGTATCGGATCCTCGCCCATCACGACGCTACTCACGCCACGATCGTCGTAAGCAAATCGCTCGACACACCGGATGTTCCACGCTACGTCGTCGAGTACATCGTTTTCCACGAGATGCTTCACATCCATCACCCGACCGTGCATCACAACGGCCGCCGTTACAACCACACCGCCGCATTCCGCCGCGACGAGCGAAAGTTTCCTCATTACAGGGCCGCTGAAGATTGGATCGAACGGAGTGTACGGACGTTGAAGAGGCGAGCGAAGAAGAAGTAGTTGGCAATCTTGCTCTTAGCTCGCGTAGCGAGCGTAAGCATATAGCCCCCAGCGTGAGCTGGGGGTAATCGAAACCGCGACAGAGCCCGCGTACGCGGGCGAAAGATCCGCCCCCAAATAATCTGTCGCTCGCCTACGCGAGCTTCATCCCTACAAAGCTAACCCCCAGCTCACGCTGGGGGCTACATGCTGTCGCTCGCTACGCGAGCTGCGTTGAAGTCAACCATTGACTCGGCAAACTCGCAGCCTTACTCCGAATGCAATCTTTCGAGGATTGCCCCGATCAACCCAAAATCCGAGATCGTTCGACGCTCCAGTCCATTAACATTGAATCGCGTCTCGGTCCGATACGTGAGGACAACGCGTTCGTTCGCGTCCTTCCGCTCACTAAATAGCTCGACGATCTTCGCAAGCGAGTCCGGATCGGTAGCGACAGTCGTCGCGACTGCATCTGACGCGGTGAATGTTTGACTGAGCTCGGCGTTCTGGTGAGCCTGCTTCGCTT
>DATEOJ010000186.1:0-4896 GCA_035274235.1 Pyrinomonadaceae bacterium | reverse complement strand
GGATTTTAGGGCTGCAACATCGACTCTCGCGAAACTAGTCCACGAGTTTCCAAAGTCAAAGTTAACCGAGGGGGCACGCCGTCTGCTCGCTATTACGTACGAGGATAAGGGCGATCTCGAGTCCGCACTCGACCAGTATTTCGAATTGGATTACAAGATCGACGCAGCCTACTTCGTCGACGTACTGATGCCGACCGAGAGACTAGCGAAGTACGTCGCTGGTCGTCCTACCATACCTCAGCACAACGTTCTCATGTACTCGCTGGCGGTCCGCTATCTGCGCGACAACAAGTTGACCGAAGCAAGGTCGACGCTGGAGAAGGTCGATACAAAGTTTGCTTTTCGAAAGGACGATTTCGACCCGACCAACAAACCCAGGTCGCCCAAGCATCCGTACTGGCGGGAAACTAGCGAACCGTTTATTGATACATCGTGGGTCATGCAGGATCTTAAGACGATCGAGACGCTTCGACATCTAGCGGAATCTGTCGAAGTCGCCAAAGGAGATGAAGACCGGGCCGAAGCAATGTACCAATTGGGGAGTTACTACTTCGAGTCGAGCTCACTGCTTTTTTACAATCCGGCGATGTGGGATGGCATGCGGTATCAAGAGTTGTCGGAACTGGACTACGCAAATCGATATCGGTTGCGACAGGAAGCATCGACGGTCTTCGATCATTTTCAGTCGCACGACACGTTGGCACGAGCAATCTCGATGTACATGGATCTGGTCAACCGCTATCCAAATTCAAGAGCCGCAAAAGACGCATTGTATTCCGCAGCTGTCGCCCACGAACGACTGTCCGATTTGAATCCTTACTGGCGAAGTATCTACGGTCAGGGACTTTTTGCCGGTCCTAGAAAAGTGACGTACCAGGACGTAAGAAGCGCGTACCCAAAATATCAATTGCCGAAAGCAACATACGGTTGGGAACCCGGCACGCGAACAGTCAACGGCGGCACGGGTTGGGCACCGCCTCCAAAACCGCTACCGCGGGAGACGAAGGAACACCGGATAAAACGATTGCTACGCGAGGGAGCGACAACCGTCTCCGACTACGCAAACAAGGTCTTGCCTAAGATCGAAACCAAGGTAGATGGTGGGATCAACTGGTACGCGTCGGCGATCGAGGCCGCCGTCTATGGGATCGCGTCAGGTATCGGCTTGTGGGCCATCGTCCTTGTCGGGATCGGTCTGCACGCGAGGAGACACTCACCCGAATCGATCGCGAAGGTCGACGAGCCCGCGAACACGGATAGCCGTGTCGATAAATTCCTGAAGTAGCAGACGTCTACGGTAAGATAATTTCCGTGGACAGCATTAAGGTTAAGTCGGGCGAGCGCGAAGAGATGATCGACATCACGTCGGATGTCAAGAAGTTCATTCCGAAGGATGGCGATGGAGTTTGCGTCTGCTTCACACAACACACGACATGTGGGATGACGATCAACGAGAACGCCGATCCGGATGTGCAGTCGGATATGCTGGGGTTTCTCAAAAGGCTGATCCCGCAGTACGAACCAAACTTCAAACATTTCGAACACAACTCCGACGCCCACATCAAATCGTCGCTCGTCGGTTCGAGCGTCACTGTACCGTTTGAAAAAGGCAAACTACTTCTCGGGCGCTGGCAAGGAATTTACCTGTGTGAGTTCGACGGACCGCGGGAGAGAAGAGTTGTGGTCCAACTGATCTCTTCAGTGACAAGTGACAAGTTACAAGTGATGAGTGAGAAGTGAGGAGTGAGAGATGCGGGATTGGAGAATGAGAACTCGTCTCACTTGTCACTTGTCACTTCTCACTTGTCACTGAAGAAAATTGATCTTATGACCACAGGGTACTCAGGAACACCGCTCGCCAAGAAGCTCGGGATCAAGGAAGGCTTCGGTGTTCTCCCCGTCAACGCACCGGATAACTATTCGGAGCTGCTCGATCCGCTGCCCGCGAATGTAACTGTGTCGGAAACGCCGTCGAAGGAACTTGATCTGATTCACTTCTTCACAAACGGTCGCGACGAACTCTTCCGCGGCCTCGCGGTGTACAAGAACCTGATCAAGCAGGACGGCATGATCTGGGTCTCGTGGTACAAGAAGGCCGCAAAGCTTCCGACCGAGATAACCGAGGACACCGTCCGCGAGGCCGCGTTCCCGCTCGGGCTAGTGGATGTTAAGGTGTGCGCGGTTGACGAGAAGTGGTCGGGGTTGAAGTTGGTGATCAGGAGGGAGAACAGGAAGTAAAAAGTAAAACGTAAATCGCGACGAACGCGCCGAGCATCGTTCTCACCATTTACTTTTTACTTTTTACTTTTTACTTTATAATCACCGCACCCCGTCAGAAGGAGTTCAGTAGTATGCCGACCGTCGATTCGCGCGTAGACGCTTACATTGAGAAGTCCGCTGAATTCGCGAAACCCATCCTCTCACATCTCCGCAAACTTATTCACAAGGCTTGTCCCGAAGTAACTGAAACTCTGAAGTGGAGCATGCCCAGCTTCGAATACAAGGGCATTCTCTGCGGTTTCGCGTCGTTCAAGCAGCATTGCACTTTCGGGTTCTGGAAACAGTCGCTAATGGAAACCGACGCCTTCCCGAAGAACAAGACGGCGATGGGGAGTTTCGGACGGATCACCTCGCTCGACGATCTGCCAAGCGACAAGACGATGATCGACCTGATCAAACAGGCGGCGAAGCTGAACGACGACGGTGTGAAGACTCCAAAGAAACCCGCGGGCACGAAGAAGGAGCTCATCATACCGCCGGACCTGACCAAAGCCCTCACCAAGAACAAGACAGCGAAGGCAGCGTTTGAGAAGTTCAGCTACAGCCATCAGAAGGAATACGTCGAGTGGATCACCGAGGCGAAGACCGAGCCGACGCGAAACAAGCGTCTCGCGACGACCGTAGAATGGCTAGCCGAAGGTAAGAGTAGACATTGGAAGTACGAGAAGTGCTGACGCAGGAAGTCGGCCACCGGTTAGATGTGTTTAGTTAAGGAGTAGGTAACGATGTTAGGAATTAAACCGTATATTGCGTTTCCCGGAAACTGCGCCGATGCAGTCGAATTTTACAAGAACAAACTCGGAGCAGAAGTGCTCTTCACTCAGACGTACGGAGAGTCACCGATGGGCGATAAGGTGTCGGATGACAACAAGGGAAAGGTCATGCACACGAGCTTCAAGATCGGCGACTCCGTGATCATGGCGTGCGACAACGTCTTCACCGAGAACCCGACGACCGTCGGAAACAACATCTCGCTCGCACTCGGTTCGAACGATCCGGCTGGGGCCGACAAACTTTTCGACCAACTCGCCGAAGGCGGGACGATCACGATGCCTATGCAGGAGACATTCTGGGCCGAACGCTTTGGAATGTTGACCGACAAGTTTGGCATCAACTGGATGTTCAATTGCGAGAAACCTCATACTGATCAAGCAGCGGCTTAAACGTTTGAAAGTGAAAATGTGAAAAAGTGAAAAAGTTGGCCGTGTAATCGCGACCACTTTTTCACTTTTCAACCTTTTCACCCTTTAACTTTTTTATGTCAGACCCAATCCTCGTCGCGAAACGCGACACCTCGGAATTCTTCCTTCTCCCGCAAATGGCGAATCGTCACGGCGTGGTCACTGGTGCTACCGGCACCGGCAAGACCGTCACACTTCAACGACTGGCCGAAAGTTTTAGCCAGCGGGGCGTGCCCGTTTTCATGGCCGATATCAAGGGCGATCTGACCGGCATCAGTCAACCCGGTTCGATGACCGGAAAGGTCGGGGAACGCCTCGCAGCCCTTGGCTTCACGGATGTGAAGTTCGAAGGCTCACCAGTTACGCTTTGGGACGTTTTTGGCAAAGCCGGACATCCGCTTCGCGCGACGGTTTCTGAAATGGGACCGATACTGATCGCGCGGATCCTGCAGTTGAACGATACGCAGGAAGGCGTATTGAATATCGCTTTCCGCGTCGCTGATGAAAACGGATGGCTGCTGCTCGACTTGAAAGATCTGCAATCGCTGTTGCAGTTTGTCGGTGAGAACGCGGAGGAACTGACGCTCAAGTACGGCAATGTTTCGAAAGCGACGATCGGTGCGATACAGCGCGGACTTCTGCAGTTGGAAACGCAGGGAGCGGAGCAGTTCTTTGGCGAGCCCGCGGTGAAGCTCGACGATTTTATTCAGACGCTCAGCGGGAAAGGAGTACTCAACATCCTCGCCGCAGACGATCTCATCAACTCGCCGAAACTTTACTCGACGTTTTTGCTGTGGCTGTTGTCGGAACTTTTCGAGATGCTCCCCGAAGCGGGCGATCTCGACAAACCAAAACTCGTCTTCTTCTTCGACGAAGCGCATCTCCTCTTTAACGATGCTCCGACGTCGCTCGTCGAGAAGATCGAGCAGGTCGTTCGCCTGATTCGTTCGAAAGGTGTCGGCGTTTACTTCGTCACGCAGAGTCCGGCGGACATACCCGATAAGGTTCTTGCACAGCTCGGTAATCGCGTTCAGCACGCGCTTCGCGCTTACACTCCGAAAGAACAGGAGGCTGTGAGCGTTGCGGCAAAAAGTTTTCGTGAGAATCCGGCGCTCGATACTGTGAAGACGATCACGGAACTCGGAGTCGGTGAAGTTTTGATCTCGACGCTCGATCCGAAAGGTATTCCGACGATAGTCGATCGCGCTTTTGTCGTCCCGCCGGTTAGTCAGATCGGACCGGTCACGCCGGATCTCCGTGCGCAGCTTATTAGCACTTCAATCGTCGCGGGTCAGTACGAAACCGCAGTCGATCGCGAGTCGGCGTTTGAGATCTTGTCTGCGAAAGCGTCGGAGAAAGCCGCCGCTGCGGCGGAAGCGAAAGCGGCCGAGGATGCTGAGAAAGCAGCCGAGAAAGAAGCGAAGGCAGAACGTGC